>NZ_BOLT01000026.1:0-38084 GCF_016861805.1 Lacticaseibacillus sp. 53-4 | reverse complement strand
TTAAAAAAAGAGTACCTAGACCAATTAAGGTCTAGATACTCTCATAAATTATGTTCAACTTCACTTGACGAAGAGCCTCTAAAATTGGCTTTACTTGTTCGTGTCTTCCTGGTCGTCAGCCGATGAATCGCCATCCCCTTCGGAGTATGGCTTGTCCTCATCGGTGGCATCCTTAGCGGCCGTTTCGGTTGCAACCGGCGCCGGAGTCTTCTCACCCTGCGGTGTCACCGTACGGATCGCCGAAAGGTTAAAGGTCAAGTAAACACCGTCAAGATCCAAATCAACCGTGTTGTTGCTGCGGTCAATCTTGTCGATCACCCCGTGCAACCCACCAATCGTGATAATCTTGTCACCTTTTTTCAGACCGCTGAGCATTTCTTGACGCTGTTGCTGCTGTTTCTTCTGTGGCCGCATCATGAAGAAGTAGAAAAAGGCAAACATGACGACAATCATCAGAATCGTAGATATACTTCCTGCCAAATTACGCACCTCGTTTTCTTATTGTTCATGGAACACTGTACCAAAGTTAAAGCCTGATAGCTAGCTTAGAAGTTCTTCGCATCCGGCTTGAAGTAGCCGTACCGCTCGAAAAAGTCCTGCCGAAAATCGTTCAAAGCGTCTTCCGCGATGGCCTCGCGGACCTGCTTCATCAGGTGAAGCAGGAAGTACACATTGTGGTAAGACGTCAGCCGTTCACCAAAACTTTCATTGGCCTTCAGCAGGTGGCGAATGTAGGCACGTGTGTAATTGCGGCAGGTGTAGCAGTCGCAGTTGTCATCCAGCGGCGTGAAGTCCCGCGCGTACTGAGCATTTTTGACCACGACCCGACCGTGCGACGTCATGACCGTCCCCTTGCGTGCGATTCGCGTCGGCAAAACGCAGTCAAACATATCGATGCCGCGGAGCACGCCGTCGATCAACGCATCAGGCGAGCCGACGCCCATCAGATACCGCGGCTTGGTATCCGGCAGCATCGGCACAGTGAAGTCCAGCACGTGGTTCATTTCTTCCTTGGATTCGCCAACGGATAACCCGCCAATCGAATACCCCGGGAAATCAAGACTGACCAGATCTTTCGCACTTTGCGCCCGCAAATCGCGGAAGCCGGCACCTTGAACAATGCCGAACAAGGCCTGGCGGTCCGGGTGCTGGTGCGCCTTTAAGCCGCGCTCGGCCCAGCGGCTCGTGCGCGCCACGCTGGCCTTGACGTAATCGTAGCTTTCAAAAAACGGCGGGCATTCGTCCAGACTCATCATAATATCTGGTCCCAGCGCGTTTTCGATTCCAATCGCCTTTTCCGGTGACAGGAACATTTTGGCACCGTTGAGGTGGTTGCGAAAGTTCACCCCGGCTTCCGTGATGTCGCGGTTCTTCGCCAGCGAGAACACCTGAAAGCCACCGGAATCGGTGAGCAGGCCGCGGTCCCAGTTCATGAACTGATGCAACCCACCAGCTTCCTCGACGATGTCCTCGCCGGGCCGCAGCCACAAGTGATAGGTGTTGGCCAGAATCACCCCAGCCCCCATCTCCTTGAGTTCTTCAGGCGCCAGCGTCTTCACCGTCGCTTGGGTCCCGACCGGCATGAACATCGGGGTCGGAAACGTGCCGTGCGGCGTCACGATCTCGCCGAGCCGGGCGCCGGAGTGCTTATCAATGTGTTTAAGATGATATTCGAGTGCGGGCATAAAACCTCCTGGTAGACTTTGATTGCAGTCAGACATGACACGGTGTTATAGTCACTAAGAAGGGCTCAGCTAGAGTGTCATACGTGATCGATTAATTCGATTAAGAGTTCCGCGCAGCGATGCGTTAAAAGAAAATCTGGTTGGTTGTCGTTTTCGATATTGAGAATTTATCTGGGCCCTTCGCTAAACCACGTGGTGCCGCTGCAGAGTGATCTGCGGCGGCTTTTTTAGGCTGCGAGGCAGAGCGTACTTAGGCCGATGGATAGCCTAGCTTTGCGTGCTGGCCGCAAGCGGCCAGTGCGCGAGGCGTAGCTATCCATTCGGCCGTTGCTCTGCCGAGCGCGACTGCGCGCAGCCTTTACTTATGAATATACATCGCGTCCCCGAAGCTGAAGAAGCGGTACTTCTCCTGAATGGCGTGCTGATAGGCGTTCAGGATGTTTTCCCGGCCCGTGAAAGCGGCCACCAGCATCACCAGCGTAGATTTTGGCAAATGGAAATTGGTGATAAAGGCATCCACCAGCGTCCAGTGGTACCCGGGCTTGATGAAGATGTCTGTCCAACCGGAACTCGGCTTGATCTCCCCGTGGAACTTGGTGCCGATGGTTTCCAGCGTGCGAATCGAGGTCGTCCCGGTCGCGATGATGCGGCCACCGTTTTGCTTGACCTCGTTCAATGTGTCCGCGGCTTCCTGGGAAAAGCGGTAGAACTCGCTGTGCATCTTGTGGTCCTCGATGTTGTCCTCAGAAACGGGACGGAACGTGCCGAGGCCCACGTGCAGCGTCAGATAGACGAGCTTGACGCCCTTGTCTTTCACCTTCTGCAACAGTTCTGGCGTCCAGTGCAGCCCGGCCGTCGGGGCCGCCGCGGAACCCATTCCCTTGGCGTAAACCGTTTGGTACATATCCGGGTCGTCAAGCTTGGCCTTGATGTAAGGCGGCAGCGGCGTTTCGCCAAGTTGATCCAGGATTTCCATGAAGATCCCGTCGTAATGGAATTCGATGATGCGGCCGCCGTGATCGAGCTCTTCCTTGACCGTGGCCTGAAGCAGCCCGTCGCCAAAATCGATCACGGTCCCGACTGGCGCCTTTTTAGCGGGCTTCATCAGCGTTTCCCACTGGTCGCCTTCCGTGTTGTGCAAAAGCAACACTTCCATGTGCGCGCCGGTTTCTTTTTTGACGCCGTAAAGCCGGGCCGGCATCACCTTCGTGTCGTTCATCACGACCGCGTCGCCAGGGTTCAGGTAGTCCAGAATATCGTAAAAATGCTTATCCTCATACGCGCCGGTTTCGGCATTCAACACCAGCAGGCGGCTGGCGTCACGCTTTTTCAGTGGCGTCTGCGCGATCAGTTCATGAGGCAGGTCGTAGTCAAAATCTTCAGTGGTGAGCATGTTTTCTCCTTAGTGTTCTGTGAACGGAATGTTCAGGTGCTGGTACCCGGCGCGCGTGACCATCCGGCCGCGCGGCGTGCGCTTGAGGTACCCGATCTGAAGCAGGTACGGTTCGTACATTTCTTCGATGGTCGCAGTCTCCTCGCCGATATTGGCCGCGATGGTGTTCAGCCCAACCGGACCGCCATCGTAGTCGCGGATCATCATCATGAGGAGCTTACGGTCAATGGCATCGAGCCCGCGGTCGTCGACCTGCAGCTGATCCAGCGCGTGGTCGACCAGCCGGACGGACAGTGTGGTATCAGCCACGTCAGCGAAGTCACGGATCCGCCGCAGCAGCCGGTTGGCGATCCGCGGCGTCCCGCGCGAGCGCCTGGCCACTTCAAGCGCGGCACTTTCCGGCACCGCCATGTTGAAAATGCCGGCCGAGCGCAACACGATTTGCTTCAACTCGTCTTCGTTGTAGTAGGCCATGTGCTCGGTGATCCCGAAGCGGTCGCGCAGTGGTGCCGACAGCATCCCCGCCCGTGTCGTCGCGCCAATCAGCGTGAACGGCGGCAGCGGAAAATGAACCGGATGAGCCGTTGGCCCTTCACCGACCACAATGTCGATGTAAAAGTCTTCCATCGCCGAATAGAGCATTTCCTCGACAATTTTCGGCAGGCGGTGAACTTCATCAATGAACAGCACGTCGCCGGGCTGCAGCTCGTTGAGCAGCGCGACCAAATCGCCGGGCTTTTCAATCGCTGGTCCTGAAGTCGTGCGAATGTGCACACCCAACTCGTTGGCAATCACCAGCGCCAGCGTGGTTTTCCCTAAACCTGGCGGGCCGTACAGCAGGACATGGTCCATGGCCTCTTCGCGCTTGAGCGCCGCCTTGATGTACACCTCAAGCTGCGACTTCACCGCCGTTTGGCCAATGTAGTCGCTCAGCTTGTGCGGACGCAGGCTGCGCTCGACCGCATCGTCTTGGCTATCTGCGTCCTTTGACACGATTCTATCGTCAGCCACGTTGTCCCTCCTCACTCAAAATTAACTCAACAGTTGTAAACCGCGGCGCAAATACCCGTCGGTTGTGGTTTCCCCGCTTTCAGCCAGCTTGTCGCTCAGTTTGTTCACGGCTTTTTCTTGATAGCCCAGCGCCACCAGTGCTGCCAAGGCATCGGCAAGTTCCGGTGCCACGTCAGGCGCAGCGGCCGGTTCCGGCTGCGCGGTGAGCGCCAGTTTGCCCTTCAGATCCAGGATGATTTGCTGCGCGGTTTTCTTGCCGATGCCAGGGAACTTCGTCAGGTAATTGACGTCGCCGCCTGACACTGCCTGGCTGAGCCCATTGCTGTCAGTGTTGGCCAAAATCGCCAGCGCCGATTTGGGGCCGATACCCGTCACAGTCAGAAGCTGATTGAAGGTCCGCTTCGCCTCTTCAGTTTCGAACCCGTAAAGCGCCTGATCGTTGTCCCGGATAATGTGCTGCACCCAGATCTTCGCCTTTTGACCGGCCGCGTAAGCGTATGGATTGCCCATCAGCAAGCGGTAGCCGATCCCGTTCACGTCGAGCACCACATAGCCGGGCTCGGTGGCGGCGATGATTCCGTTCATGTATTCGTACATATTGCCCTCACTTGATCGTTTAGATGTCATTCTAGTTTACCATATTGCGCAAGTCCTGGATTGTCCAGGGTGACGAAAGTGTTCGCCGCCGGCAAAGCCCGGTGCAGCAACATCGGCCGCAGGTCTGAGGGCTTCTCAGCCTAGCGTTAGTACCCAACTGCAAGTCAGGCTGGTAAAATAACGGTGACAGAATTTAAGGGAGGTGAGGAAGACGAGTGAGACGACCTCAAGACGGTTAATCAACCTCACGGCGCTGTGCTCGCTGGTGGGCATCATCTGGGTCACTGTTTACTGGTACCACATCGGCGTATTCCACGACCTCGCGAGCCTTCACACCTACATCAACTCTACCGGCTGGGTCGGGCCGCTGATTTTTATCCTGATTCAAGTGGTCCAAGTGGTCATCCCCATCATCCCAGGGGGTGTCAGCACCGCAGCCGGCGTGATTCTCTTCGGCCCTTGGCAAGGCTTTGCCTACAACTACATCGGCATCGTGATCGGCTCGTTCATCAACTTTTTCCTGGCGCGCAACTACGGGAAGCCCTTCATCTTGCACATTGTGTCGGAAAAAGTCTTTGACAAGTACATGGCCTACGCGAAAAACCAACAGAAGTTCGACGCGTTTTTCGCCATCGCCATCGTCGCGCCGGTGGCTCCGGATGATGTGCTTTGCCTAGTCGCCGGCCTGACCCACATGAAGTTCAAGTTTTTCGCCTGGGTCATCATCCTGGGCAAGCCCATTACCATTGCCGTTTACAGCATGAGCCTGATCTTTGGGGCGCATTGGCTGTTGCACCTGTTTCACGGCTAATGACAAAACACGACCCACCAAACCTGGTGAGTCGTGTTTTTGCGTTTATGAGGCGCCTTCTGGCAGGCAGCGCCCTATCGCTAAACCTCACTGCCGCCTCTTTTTCGGGCGCGCCCAACAACAACCAATACAAGCAGCCCCAGGATGGCCACACTGACATTTGCTGAGTTACCGGTCGCAGGTAGTGCCGCGTTTGATCCGGTTGGCACGAACTCGAGGTGGGACAGGCTTTCTGTTGGTTCTGGTGGCACCGGCTCCGTGACTTGGTCAGCCATCAGTGTGAAGGACGCCACACTCTGGCGTCCTTCAGCCGCTTGAACCGCTTGAAGGTTGGCGCCTAAGCCAAAAACGGCAATCGCAAGCAGCGCCATCCACAACCTCTTTGCCATTCTCTCACCTCCCGGCTGATTGGCGCCGGCCGCGCCACCAGCCAATTACCATGCCGATCAGCAGCATCGCCACCAGCGCGATGGCCCAGGGCCACCATGTTCTACTAGCCTGCTGGATGGCCGGTGTTGCGGGCGTTGTTGCGGCGATTGGCGCTTTGACGGTAAATTGTGTTGTGAAATGCCACTTGTAGCTTCCTGCCGCCGCGTCAATCACAAGCTGATACTTGCCCGCCGCCAGCCCTTTTGGCGGGGTCAGCTGATAATTGAAGGCGGAGTTAGGCGCCATGGCGTAATTGTTATTTTTCTGTTGGTACACGGGCTTGGTCTGGCCAGTTGGAAGCACCTGTGCCCGCAGACTGAGCTTACCGAACAGGCGAGGCGCCGCGTTTTGGATGGTGGCCTGCACACGATCGGCTTTCGCCTTCACACTCAGCAAGTGCAACACTGGTGGCACCAACGTTTCACTTGTTTGCAGCTGAACTGCGACCACCATTGCAAACTGATTCGTGACTGCAAAGCCGTTGCCAGAGGTCTCACCTGGTTCGGTCAAGTCTTTCACGTACACCGCACCGAGCACCTGACCGGCAAAGCCTCCAGCTGGCGGGGTGATTTGAAATGTCACCTTCCGTCCCTGATGCGCTGCCAGATCGATTGTGATGGGCTTGGAGCCAATCGCGGTCAGCTGAACTTTAGCTGAAGCATCCTTGCGCTGGTTCGGTTCGTAGCCCACCTGGCCATTATCCTGAGTGAAGGCATTGGTGAGCGAAATCCTTAGTCTTTTGGTTTGATCAGATTGATTGTCGACCTCCACCGTCAACTCCTGTTTTTGTCCCGGTGTGACTAGCAAGTTAAACCAGCCGGTATCTCCGCCAAGTTGATTGGCGGGCAGCTCGGGCGTCACCGTGAAGCCGGCCCCTTCCGCCAATACCCTATGACCGGGCGTGAGTAGCCCAACCAAAAGTAGCAACCACCACCATCGCCGCATCACGATCCCTCCCTACCGAAAAACTGGGACCAACTTAGCAGTCCGTCCCAGTTCGCCGTGCCTTCCTTGCCCATCCGAATCAACCAGAAAACTGGTTTCGATTAGTCGCCCTCAGGGTCATCAGCGCCACTGTTACCACTAAGATCGGTCGGTGTTTCTTCTGGTGGCGTGGTGGCCAGGAGCCAAGTAATTTTTGCCCGGTATTCGCCTGCACTTGCGTTATATGTCTGCGGCAAAATCAGTGTCGCATCCCTGACAATCCCATTCGTCACACCACTACCCTCTCCTTGACCGGCATTTATAATGGGTACAGCGCCTTTAGCAATATCGCCGGTACCAAGAACGCCGAGATAGTTGTCGCCCTGTGCGGAACCGTCAAAAACTAAGCTTGTCGCGGTTAATGGCTCAGAACCATGCATAAATTCGCCTAAACTAGCCGTCAACTTCCACCCGACATTGTTCCCGCGAAAGTCCTCCACTTGGATGGTCTTAGCGTCGTTGCCATCATATCCATCAGTTCCTGGAGCCACTTTTCCATCTGCTAAGGTTAGCGTGGCATCTCCTTTAATCAAATCTTGAACATCCTTTGGGCCAAAATTCAGGTTTGGCACCGATTTAAGTGAAAGTTTTCCCGCCTTAATACTGAACAGCGCGACGCTATTTGCCTCAGCGGTATCCGTATCGTCTTTCAGCACAAAGGCTGCATTCGTCGAGGTGTTGAGGTTATCCTTTGCCTCCCCTGGCCCGGCAGCCTTGATCGTCAGCGGCGCGCCGCTTGCCAATAATGCAGCAGCAACGGTGCTAATAAGCCAAGTTGCTTTTTTCATTCGAAATCCCCCTTGAACTATTTGCAATCAGACACGTGGGGTCGGCACGGCTGCCAACCCCCAATTCACCGTGGCGCTGTATTCGCCGGCGAGCGGGTTGGAAATTGCCCCCAGCGCCAATACGGCTTGCACATCGTACACATACTCTCTATTTGCACCATCAGGCCGGCTGGCCAGCTTAACAAAGCTGGCTTGCCCGGCAACAATTGGTGCAGACACATTCACCACCTCCTTATCGTCTGTCAAAAGCACCCTTATTTCAGCTTGTGAGGTGAATGATGCTTTAAGACTTTGAAAGTGGCCAACCATGACCCTCAACTGCCATGGCGAATCAGGGTCCGTCCGGCCGTCAGCAACCTCCAGCTCCCCGCCGGCGGCAGTCAACCAAGAGGAACCTTCACCTGGTATCTGGGACAGCGCCGCGCGGCCGGCAAACTGGCCAGCGATCAACTCCTGAACTGTCGGTGACTGAAACGCCCCACCAACTTCGTGCATAAAAATCAAATCAGGAACTTTCAACAGCATCAGCGCATCAGGGTAAAGCACCTGCAAACTGGCATCCGCGGCAGCTTCAATCACCTCACCCGAAAGATTACGCAAGCTCGCTTGCCAATGCACTGTACCGCCTTCAGTAACTTCGGAGAGGCGCAGTGCCTGCGCGTCGCCTGTCTGGTCTGCACCATTGAACTGCCAGGCAAACCCCTGCACCATCAACCCTGGCGGCAACGCAACGCTGAAATGTGCATCGCGGCGAAAATTCACAGCCAGATTTTTAACCGTGGCCAAGTAAAGTTCCAGCGGCGGCCCAATGTATGTCATGCTGGCTCCCCACATTGGATGTGCCGGAACAGTGAAGGTCGCATAAACTTGGACAGCGCCCACTACCGCGGGTGCATTAGTTATCGTTAGACGATTACCGCTAAGGGCGGCGCTGGGTGGAGAGGCCTGTCAAACATACTCAGGCTGAAGCGTCTGATCCAATCTCGCGATGCCGAGAGTGGTCGACTGCCCACCGAATAAGACTCGCCTTGGCGTCGAAAGCGGTGGTGCCCAGTCATCGGGAATGACTAGTACTGGAAACAACTGTGAATGAAAGGTGGCATGAGTCTCACTTGTGATGATGTCGATTTGGTAACGAAACCAGGTCGGCACCGTCACTGTCTGGAAGGTCAGTAAATAGTCAATATAGTCATATTCTTCTCCAATCCAAACCGCCCCAAAATTACCAGTAATCCCAATGCTAGGATCATCGCCAAGCTGGCCACCTATGACTTTGACCGACCCATCCCCCACCTGCATTTTGGTATGAATCTCAGCCCCCTCATCGAAATAATCGAGTCCTTTGTGAAAAGAGGCTTTCATCGGCACCGCCCCGCCGTTGTGGACAATCGCATAGTAGTATTGATCTCCCACTGGCGCCCCATAGGCATCAATCGCCGGTTCATTTTCTAAGGTCAACGACGCGTCCTCTGGCACCAGCGCGTGAACGCCAGTGTTGGCTACTGACACAATATAGCCATGCGTGTACCAGTTCGGCTGGGTGCGAAACTGCGAGCCTGATGCCGAAATAGTCGGCATATCAAAGCCCTCGGGGAGAATGGTTGGGACAGTCACATCCGCGGCCGCCACCGGCTGGGGCAAAATCACCAGCCACATCAGGGCAACCCACACTAGCACGCCGCACCATCGCCAAGATTTCATGCGCTCACCTCCTGTCGATAAATAAATACGCGGTTGCGGGATTTTGCCCTGAGTCCCCTGATGTCTCAGCACTATGGACAAAAAAATAAGCCGACCACTCAGTCGACTTACATCATTTCTTTGCTTTTAACAGGCGGGCCAGCGTGCTGATGGGAAGGCCAACCACATTATAGTAATCGCCTTTGATTGCCTTAACCAGAAGTGCCCCTTGGCCCTGGATCCCGTATGCACCCGCCTTGTCCAGCGGCTCGCCAGTCGCGACATAATCAGCGATTTCATTAGACGTCAGCGGCCAGAAGGTCACCTCGGTGGTCACCACCACCTGCCTGGCGGTTTTGTCCGGCCAAGCCACGCACATCCCCGTGTGCACCTGGTGGGTCTGCCCCGACAGCTGCTCGAGCATGGCCGTCGCGGCCTCAGCCGTCTGCGGTTTGCCGAGCAGCTGGCCGTTGAACGCAACCATGGTGTCGGCCGCAATCACCGTCGCCCCGGGGTGACGCTGCGCGACCGTGACGCACTTGGTCATCGCCAGCCGCTGGACGTAGGCACGCGGCGCCAGAACGGGCAAGGCGCGTTCATCAATTTGCGCTGGTTCCACCGAAAATTCAGGCACCACCCGCCTCAACAGTTCCTGCCGCCGCGGCGAACCGCTTGCTAGGATAATCATTTTGCACCGCCGAAGCTTTGGTGGCTATCCTGAATGCGCTTGAACATTTTCTCCAGATCCGTGTTGGAAAAATGAACCAGGGTCGGACGACCGTGCGGGCAGTTGAAGGGATTTTCGCACTGCGCCAGATTTTTCAGCAGCGCCTCGGCTTGCGGCCGATCAATGTGATGGTTGGCCTTGATGGCCTGCTTGCAGCTCATCATAATCGCCGTTTTCTCGCGGAAAGAAGCCACCGTCACATGTCCTTCATCCAGCACCCAATCGATGATGGCGCGAATCGTTTGCTCCTCCTCACCCTTCTTGAACCAGGTCGGGTGCTGGTGCACGACAAACGTGTTCTGGCCAAAATCCTCCAGAAAAATCCCAACGCCTTCCAGCACGTCACGCTTTTCGCGAATCGCCACGGCGTCGCTGGCCGGGTAGTCCAGCGTGATCGGCACCAGCAGGGCCTGCTCATCCGTGCTGACTTCGCCGATTTCTCGGCGCAGACGCTCGTAGTTCACGCGTTCTTGCGCCGCGTGCTGGTCGAGCATGTATAGTCCGTCCGGTGCCTCGGCTAGCAAGTATGTGCCGTGCACTTGGGCCAGGTACCTCAGTTCGCTGGGGAAGCGCTCCTTGGGCCGCGGCTCTGCGACCAGGGTCGACCGCGCCGTTGCTTCAGGCCTGACCGGGCGTTGGTATTTTTTATCCCATGCCGCCAGACGATCGGGCTCGTCGAAAATCGGTCGGTCGTCCAAATCGGAAATGGCCAGTCCGGTATCGGCAGGCGCAGCGTCTGCGGCATCGCCGCCATCAGCCTGCAGCGGCACGGCAGGCGCTTGCTGCTCTCCGACCATGCTTGGCGAAGGCGGCATGGTCCGTGATGCCTGGTTCAACGCGATGGTCAGCTGGTCCATATCCACCGGGTTGTGCTGGCGCAGGTTGTGCAGCGCGTCTGGAATGAGGTTTTCTCGGCCCAGCCGCTCGCGAATCGTGGCCGTCAGCAGTGCCCCCAACTGATCTTCCTTGCTCAGGCGGACCTCCTGCTTGGTCGGGTGAACGTTCACGTCCACCAGCAGCGGATCCATCTCCACTGCAATCACAGCCAAAGGATAGCGGCCAACCATCAGCTTAGAGCCGTAACCGGCGATGAAGGCCTTCATCAGCTGATAATTTTTGATGTAGCGCCCGTTGATCATGAGACTTATGTAGTTGCGCGACGAGCGCGTGGTGTCCGGCAAGCTGGTGTAGCCGTGAACGCGAAAATCGTTATCTTCCCCCTGAAAATCCAGCATGCTTTTGGCCGTCGCCACGGAGTAAATTCCCGCGATGGTCTGCTGCAGGTCATTGGTGCCGGCCGTTTTGATGACGACGCGGTCCTTATTTTTCAGCGAGAAGGCAATCTCAGGGTGGCCAAGCGCCAGCCGGTCAATGATGTCCAGAATGTGGTTGAGCTCGGTGTTTTGCGACTGGACGTACTTCAGCCGTGCCGGCGTATTGTAAAACAGGTCGTTAACGGCGATTTGAGTGCCTTTGCGCAGGCCCTCCGAGTGCTGGTCCAGCATCTTGCCGCCCTTGATGTGCGCGATGGTACCCAGGCCCGGTTCAGTCGCGGTCGCCAAGGTCACGTCGGCGACGGCCGCAATCGAAGCCAAGGCCTCACCGCGAAACCCTAGGCTGTGTACGTTAAACAGATCACGCGTGGTCGCTATTTTGGACGTTGCGTGGCGCAAAAAAGCCGTCGGCACATCATCGGGCTCGATGCCGCTGCCGTTATCAACGACCTTGATGGTTTTCAGGCCGGCTTCTTCAACGATGACGTCGACCTGAGTCGCCCCAGCGTCGATTGAATTTTCGACCAGCTCCTTGACGACGGAAGCCGGGCGTTCGATCACTTCCCCAGCGGAGATCTGATTACTCAGCGTCGTTGAGAGTTGATGAATTTTAGGCATACGCTCACTTCTTCTTTAATTGCTTTTGCAGGTCGTACAACAAGTTCATGGCGTCCATCGGCGTGGCCGCCATCAGGTCAAACTTCTCGAGCTTTTTGATCACCGGATTGGTCTTAGGCTTCACCGGCTCGGTCGGAAACAGGCTGAGCTGCGCGTCTTGCGCCGCGGCCTTGGAATCCGGCTGGGCCGCGTGATCCGGCGCGGTGTCTTCCAGGTGGGTCAAAATCTTGTCCGCCCGGTCGAGCAGCGAGCTCGGCAGGCCGGCCAGCTTGGCGACATGGATCCCGTAGGATTTGTCTGCCGGGCCCGGCATCATTTTGTGCAGGAAGACCAGGGTACCGTTTTCCTCAACGGCCCCGACATGGACATTTTCCAGTTTGTCCAAGCTGTCTGCCAGTGCCGTCAGCTCGTGATAATGGGTCGAAAACAGCGTCTTGGCGTGCACGTGGTCATGCAGGTACTCGATAATGGCCTGCGCCAGCGCCATGCCGTCGTAGGTCGCGGTCCCTCGGCCGATTTCGTCAAACAGAATCAGGCTGGACGTCGTGGCGTGGCTCAGTGCCGCGTTGGCCTCGAGCATTTCGACCATGAACGTACTTTGCCCGTTGGCCAGGTCATCAGCGGCCCCGATGCGGGTGAAAATCTGATCAAAAATCGGCAGCGAGGCGTCATCGGCCGGCACAAAAGACCCGGCCTGAGCCATGATCACGGTCAGCGCCAGTTGCCGCATGTAAGTACTTTTCCCTGACATGTTGGGCCCGGTAATCAGCAGGATGTCGGTTTTCGAGTCCATAATCACATCGTTGGGGATGTACTTGGCCTCGCCGAGCACCTGCTCAACGACCGGGTGCCGCCCGCCGTGGATCGTCAGGTCGTGGCTGCCCGCGTGCATCGTTGGCCGCACGTAATGGTTATCCTCGGCGACCACCGCGAAGCTTTGCAACACGTCAAGGCCGGCAATTTGCGACGCCAACTTCTGCAGGCGCCCGATCTCTTTTTTCACTTCGTCGCGAATCTTCTGAAACAGGTCGTATTCCAGGCCCGTCGCGCGCTCCTCGGCTTCGAGAATCGTGCTTTCTTTAGCCTTCAGTTCAGGCGTGGTGAAGCGTTCCGCGTTAGTCAGCGTCTGCTTGCGCTCGTAACGGTCCTCAGGCACCTTATCGAGGTTGCTGTTAGTGACTTCGATGTAGTAGCCGAAAACCTTGTTGTAGCGAATGCGCAAGTTGTGAATGCCAGTTTTTTCGCGCTCTGAGGCTTCCAGATCGGCGATCCACTGCTTCGAGTTGGCCTGGGCGTCGCGGTACTCATCCAGCTTCTTGTCGTAGCCGCGCATGATCACCCCGCCGTCAGTGATCGAAATCGGCGGTTCGGGTTCGATGGCTCGGCGAATCAAGCCCGCAACGTCCTGAACCGGATCCATCGCCTTGAGCAGCGGCGTGAAGCTGCCATCGTCCAGCTTGGCCAAAATCTCCTGAATCGCCGGCACCTGATCCAGGGAGGTCTGGAGCTGAATCAAGTCGCGGCCATTGACCGTGCCAAACGCGACGCGGCCTGCGAGACGCTCCAGGTCGTACACCTTGGTCAGGCGGTCTTGCAGCTCGGAGCGCTCAAAATAGTGGTCCAGCAGCGTCTGCACTTGGTTTTGCCGATCTGCGATGGCGGCGAGGTCAAGCAGCGGCCGATCCAACCACTGCTTCATCAGCCGCCCACCCATCGCGGTTTTGGTGCGATCAAGCACTGCCAGCAAGGTGTCGCCTTTGCGCCCAGTGCGCGAGTTTTTGATGATGTCCAAGTTGGTCCGGGCATCCTGGTCCATCTCCAGGTACTCGGCCGGCTCGTAGGCCACGGCCTTTTGAATGTGCGCCAAGCTGCGCTTTTGGGTGGTCAGCAGGTACTGCATCAGCATCGACACGACCTGCACCTGCAACGCATCAGTGAGATCCTGACTGACGTAACTGGCCTCGGCTGACACCACGGCATCGGCGCGGCTGAGCAGGCGGTCGCCTTGGCCGAGCAATTTTTGATCATCCGCGCTCAGTCCGTCCGGCACGACGATTTCCCGACTGCCGAGCGCCCCCAGCTCATTTTGGAGCGTGAAGCGATTGCTCAGCGTGGTGACTTTGAACTCACCAGTCGACAGGTCCGCGTAGGCCAGGCCGTACTTGCCCTCAGCCGGCACGACGGCAGCGAGGTAGTTATTCGACTTGGCTTCGCCGATTTTGACATCCATCTTGGTGCCAGGCGTCACCAGTTGGATCACGGCACGTTTGACCATGCCGACCGCTTTCTTCGGGTCCTCCATCTGCTCGCAAATGGCGACCTTGTAACCATGGTCAACCAGAATATCGATGTAAGACTGGGCAGCATGGTGCGGCACGCCGCACATCGGTATCGGATGGTCCGCGTTCTTGCTGCGGGCGGTCAGCGTCAACTCAAGCAGCTGCGAGCCCTTGATGGCGTCATCGTTGAACAGCTCGTAAAAGTCCCCGATGCGGTAAAACAGGAACGCATCTGGGTACTGATCTTTGATTTTTTGGTACTGCTGCATCATCGGGGTGACACTTGCTGCTTTGGCCATGACGGGACTCCTTTTAGTTGAAAACTAACTTATATTTTAACATTTATTGACCGGTACCGCCGCCGTGATAATTGGCGCTTGCCTGCGTTACTGGGGTCAACCCGCCAAGCCTGCGCACCTTGTCTAACTGGGCTCGACCTGGCAGCAGGCGAGTGATTAGCCTAAGTTCGCCTGGTCGAGCATCTTGTCTAAAAAACCCGCCGAGCGGGCCTCGGCGGGCGGAAAGATTATTTGAGCGGCTTTTCGATAATGACCAGATCCTTGACCCGGATCTTTTTATGCACGTCACCCTCAATTTGATTCTTGGCGGTATGCGAGATTTTCAATGTTGATGGGTCGTCGCTTGGCAGCAGTGCCTCGCGGACGAAGTCGATCTCGTCCTGCTTGATGTTGCGGTGATCATGGGTCATCACGATGTCCAGCCGGTCAAAACCTTCAATCGAGTACACGTGCACTGAGCCCAGCGTGTACAGCCGGAAGGTCTTCACGTTACTTTTCCCGTACAGGTAGCGCATGGTGTACGGCAACGACTTGTGCAGGCTGAAGTTCAGGCGGATCGGGTTTTCGATCAGTTTCACAACGCATCAGCTCCTTTTCTTCTAACTTAAATATAGCATACCGGTCAACGCAACACGGCGGCGGACCAGTAAGAATAAAAGAAAAGACGGACGCTCGCTCATTGCGAGTCTCCGTCTTCCAATTAGTTGGCTGCTAAATTACATCATGCCGCCCATGCCGGCGCCAGGGTTTGGCTGAGCTGCTGCGGCATCCTTTGGTTCCGGCTTGTCAGCAACCACCGCTTCGGTCGTCAGCATCAAAGCAGCAACGGAAGCCGCGTTTTGAAGCGCGGAACGGGTGACCTTAGTTGGGTCGATGATGCCGGCCTTGGCCAAGTCTTCCCATTCGCCGGTCGCAGCGTTGAAGCCAAAGCCGGTCTTTTCCTTCTTCAGGCGCTCAACAATGACGGAGCCTTCCAGACCGGCGTTAGCCGCGATCTGACGAACTGGCTCTTCAAGTGCGCGCAGGACAATGTTGATCCCGGTCTGAACGTCGCCGTCTTCTTGAAGGGCAGCAACGGCCTTGGCCGCATTGACCAGCGCAACACCGCCGCCAGCGACGTAACCTTCGTCAACGGCCGCACGAGTCGCGTTCAACGCGTCTTCGATACGGTACTTGCGCTCTTTGAGTTCGGTTTCGGTGGCAGCCCCGACGCGGATAACGGCAACGCCACCGGCCAACTTGGCCAGGCGCTCCTGCAGCTTCTCCTTGTCGAAGTCGGAAGTGGTCTCTTCAATCTGCTTGCGAATTGTTGCCACCCGCTCGTCGATGGCTGCCTTATCGCCGGCGCCTTCAACGATGGTCGTGTTGTCCTTGGTGACCGTGACTTTGCCGGCTTGGCCAAGCTGATCGATCTTGGTGTCCTTCAGATCCAGGCCAAGGTCGGAGGTGATGACTGTCGCGCCGGTCAAAGCCGCGATGTCTTCCAGCTGAGCCTTGCGGCGATCGCCGAAGCCAGGGGCTTTCACAGCAACCACGTTGAAGGTCCCACGGATCTTGTTCAGAACCAGCGTTGGCAGTGCTTCGCCATCAACGTCATCGGCGATGATGAGCAGCGCCTTACCCTGCTGAACAATTTCCTGAAGCAGTGGCAGAATGTCTTGGATGTTGGAAATCTTCTTGTCAGTGATCAGGATGTACGGATTGTCGAGGTCGGCTTCCATCTTGTCGTTATCTGTGACCATGTACTGGGACAGGTAGCCACGATCGAACTGCATCCCTTCAACCACGGAGAGCTCGGTCTGAATGCCTTTGCCCTCTTCAAGCGTGATGACACCATCGTGGCCAACCTTCTCCATGGCATCGGCGATCAAATCGCCAACTTCTGTACTCGAGGAAGAAACCGAAGCAACCTGCGCGATTTCCTTCTTGCCGGAAACCTTGTGAGAAATCTTCTTCAATTCGTCAACGGCCGCGTTGGTCGCTTCTTCGATCCCCTTGCGAATCCCGACCGGGTTAGCGCCAGCGGTGACGTTCTTCATGCCTTCGCGAATAATGCTCTGCGCCAGCACAGTGGCAGTGGTGGTCCCATCACCAGCGATATCGTTGGTCTTAGTCGCAACTTCAGCGACCAGCTTGGCCCCCATGTTTTCGTAGTGATCTTCCAGGTCAATGCTCTTAGCGATGGTGACACCATCATTGGTGATCTCAGGAGCGCCGTATGACTTATCCAAAACAACGTTGCGGCCTTTCGGGCCAAGGGTCGTCTTAACGGTGTCGGCCAGCTTGTCGACCCCTTTCAGCATGGAACGACGTGCATCTTCACCGAACTTAATTTCTTTAGCCATGTGTTTATTTCACCTCATATTATTTATATAGTTAATGCAGGAATTGCCATGAGCCGAACTTAGTCGACGATCGCCATGATGTCCTTTTCGTGCAGGACCAGGTAATCCTCGCCGTTCACTTTGACTTCAGAGCCGGCGTACTTGTCGTACAGGATCTTGTCGCCCTTCTTGACGGCCATCGGCAGGCGCTTGCCCTCAGGACTCAAGGCCCCTTCACCGACTGCAACGATGGTGCCCTGTTGCGGCTTCTGCTTGGCGTTGTTGGCCAGCACGATGCCGCCAACAGTTTCCTCTTGCTCTTCCTCAACTGAAACGACCACGCGGTCACCTAATGGTTTTAACAAAACGATCCCTCCATATGCATAAAATTTGAACGCTTAGCACTCATTCGTCCTAAGTGCTAACTACACTAGATACTATACCGAATCAGTTTAGCAATTGCAACCCCTAAGTGCTAATTCTGTTATACTAGGCCCATATTCTCAAGGAGGTCCTCCCATGTCATTGCAAAAACACGCGGTGCAGATCCTGAGCACCTACCTGGCCGTCCTGGTGGGCAGCCTGCTGATCCTGCACTTTTGGCCGGGGGAGGCGGGGCTGTGGGGCAGCACGGCTCTCTCGGTCGGCGGCGCGCTGCTCGCCTGGCGGTTCAACCGCCAGCTGCGCCTGCCCACCGCCATTGAAACTGCGGGCTTGGCCAAAGCCGAGACCCGAGTGATTTGGGGCGTGTCCGGGGTCGCCGTCGTGCTGATTGTCCAACTGCTGGGCAGCTGGCTGGAGTCTTGGCTGTTTTATGCGCCGGCGCCAACGCTCACCCAGGCCACCTCGGCACTGCACAGCGTGCCGCTGTATGCGCTGACTTTAGTCTGGGCACTGCCCCTGCTGGAAGAGTACGCGTTTCGCCGGGTCATTTTTGGCAACTTGGCCAGCGTCACGGGCGTGTTCGGCGCCGCGCTAATCTCCGGGCTCCTATTCGCCTTGGCCACGGACCCCACCCACTGGCTGACCGCGACCCTAGTCGGCATCGTTTACGCCTATTTGTACAAGCAAACCGGTAGTGTTCAAACGCCCCTGATCGCGCACATTGGGGTGCTAGCGCTGACGCTTGGCTACGCAATATGGCACTGACAGGAGTTTAAACCTCGTTTAAGGTCTGACCTCGCGCTGACCGCAAAAGGCGAACGCGGTATACTAAAGCAAATAGACGAAACGAGGACTACTATGGACAGTCGTGTCAATCGCCGGCAAAGTCAGAGACCGCACCGGCCGCTCCTGAAAATATTGATCCTGATTCTCACCACCGCGCTGGTGGCTCTTGGCGCATATGGCCTGCGACTGTATTCACAAACCAAGTACGCCTTGAACTCGACCTACCGCGGCATCGGGACTGAGGACGGCAGCGCCGGGACAGTCGCCAAAACGATTCAGCAGAAAAAGCCCTTCGCAGTCCTGCTGCTCGGTACCGACACCGGGGCGTTCGGGCGCAACGACACCGGCCGCTCCGACACGATGATCGTCGTCGTGGTCAACCCCAAAACCAAAACAACCAACATGGTCTCCCTGCCCCGCGACACCGCCGCCAAAATGATCGGCACCAAGTCGTTCAACATGCAAAAGGTCAATGCCGCTTATGAGATCGGCGGCTCGAAGATGGCGGTCAACACCGCCTCAGCGCTGGTCAATGTGCCGATCAAGTACTACGTGACCGTCAACATGGGCGCGCTGGAAAAAGTGGTGGACGCAGTCGGCGGCGTCGACGTAGACGTCGCCTTTTCCTGGAGCGACCCACACGTTGGCAGCTACCACTTCACCAAAGGCAAGATGCATCTCAATGGCGGCCAGGCCTTGGCCTACGCCCGGATGCGCCACGCTGATCCTGAAGGCGACTACGGCCGCCAGAAGCGGCAGCAGCAAGTGATCAAGGCCATCGTCAAAAAGGCCCTGTCCACCGACACGCTGAAGAACTTCGACCAGCTGCTGAAAACCGTTTCGGGCAACATGCAGACGAACCTCTCGTTTGCCGACATGATGGCCTTGGTGCAAAACTACCGCGCCGCCGCTGGGACGATCAAATCGACCACCCTGCAGGGGCACGACGCCATGGTTTACCCCGGCCCATCGTCTTACCAGATTCCCGCCACCACAGAACTCCAGCGCGTTTCTGACACGCTGCGCACCGCTTTGGGGTTGGGAAAAGAAACCATCGCCAACCAGAACGTGCGCGAGAACAAGGCGAATACTGAGTTCAACTGGGATAATCCAGAGGCACAAAACTACGTGATTTATAATCCAGACCTGTAAAAACAACAGGAGCGCCACTTCTCGCGATGAGAGGTGGCGCTCCTGTTTATTGATTCAACTAGTCTTCGTCTTCTTCGGTGTCCTTCAGCGTCGGGCCGTAGTGGTCCAGGAAGTAGATCAGGGTCTGCAGCTCAGTGGCCAAGTCCACGTTTTGCACGCGAACATAAGCTGGCACGGAAATACGCAGCGGGGTGAAGTTCATGATGCCTTTGATGCCCGCCTTCACAAGGTCATCGGTGATGCCCTGCGCCGCGTCGGTCGGCACCGTCAGGATCACGATTTCGATCTGCTGCTGGCGCAGTTGGTCAATCAGGTCGGTCATCGGGTAAATCGGCACCCCGCTTTGAATGGTGCCGGCCAGGTCGGGATTCACGTCGAACCCGGCGGAAATGCGGATGTTATTGGCCTGGCGGAAGTTGTAATTGAGCAGCGCGTGCCCTAAATTACCCACCCCGACCAACGCCACATTGGTCAGCCGGTCCTGGTTGAGGATCTTCTTGAAGAATTTAAGCAGGTCCGTCACATCATACCCGTAGCCCCGTTTGCCCAGGGCGCCAAAATAGGAAAAGTCGCGGCGGATCGTCGCCGAATCGACCTTGACCGCCTCACTCAGCTCCGTGGAGCTGATCTTGGTCGTCCCAGAGTTCGCCAAGAAATTGAGGTAGCGGTAGTACAGCGGCAGCCGTTTTGCGGTTGCCTTAGGGATCATTGTTTCAGCCATAAGTCTCCTCCGTCTCCGTTCGAGTCGGGCGTACTTGTGAAAAGCCCGGCATACTTATAAATCGATAGTAACCGCTTTAAGCTGTGAAAGCAAGCCCTGCGGCTCCAGCTTGCTCACCTTTTTTCACGAGTGGCTGGATTCGGTATGGTAAACTGGTTGCAGACGATTCGCGCCCATGCGGGCAAAGTAAGGAGATATCACCATGATCATCATGCAAGCCCAAGGGGTTGGCCGCACGTTCAACGGCCTCGACCTGTTCACGGGCATTAACTTAGAAGTGCAAACCGGTGCGCGCATCGGCCTGGTCGGCCCCAACGGCATCGGGAAAACCACGCTGCTGGAGATCCTCGCCGGCCTCAACCCACCCGACTACGGCCAGGTCACCCTGGCCCACGATGTCTCAATCGGCTACCAAGCGCAGGATTCGGGACTGGACTCCGAGCGCGGTATTTTCGATGAACTGTTGACCGTGTTCGCGCCGCTGATCGCCATGGAAACGCGCATGCACGCCTTAGAGGTGCAAATCGCCGACCCGGGGCTGGCCAAGGACCAGAACGCTTTCGACCAAACCATGAAGCAGTACGACCAGCTACAGCACGACTTTCAGGAGCAAAACGGCTACGGCTATCGTGCCGAAATTCGCGGGATCCTGCACGGGTTCAATTTCCCCGAGAACACCTGGGACATGAAGGTCGCCACCTTGTCCGGCGGCGAGCGCGCCCGCCTGGCCCTGGCCAAACTGTTACTGGAAAAGCACGACCTGCTGATTCTCGATGAGCCGACCAACCACTTGGACATCGACACGCTCGGCTGGCTCGAAGGCTACCTCAAGGGGTACGCCGGCGCCATCCTAACCGTCAGCCATGACCAGTACTTTCTGGACCACGTGGTGTCGGAAATTTACGAGCTGACCCCGTCCATGGCCGTGCACTATACCACTAACTATTCCGGCTACCTGAAGCGCAAAGCGGAAAACAACGCGCTGGCATGGAAGGCCTACAACAAGCAGCAGGAAGAAATCGCTAAGCTGCAGGAGTTCGTCGACAAGAACATCGTGCGTGCATCCTCCACCAAGCAGGCCCAGGCCCGCCGCAAGCAGCTGGAGAAAATGGTGCGGCTGCCGCGCCCAAGCGGCACTGAGAAGAAGGTGCATTTTCACTTTTCAGCGGAGAAAACCAGCGGCAACGAGGTACTGAAAGTCCAGCACGCCACAATCGGCTACGACCAGGCGGCCCCGATGGCCGGCCCAATCGATTTTCAGGTCAACAAGCACGACCGCATCGCGGTGATTGGCCCCAACGGCGTCGGCAAGTCGACCCTGCTCAAGAGCATTCTCGGCCAGCTGCCGTTTCTGGCCGGCGAGGCCCGGTTTGGCACGAACGTTGAAACTGGATACTACGATCAGGATCAACACCAGCTGCATTGGGACAAAACCGTCATCGCCGAAATTTGGGATGACCATCCAACGATGACCGAGCAAAGTGTCCGCTCCGCGCTGGCAGCCTTTCTCTTTGACGCCGAAGACATTGAAAAACGGGTCGGCGATTTATCCGGCGGCCAAAAGGCCCGGCTAGAGCTCACTAAGCTCGCGCTGCGGCACGACAACTTCCTGATCCTTGACGAGCCGACCAACCACTTGGACATCAACTCCAAGGAAGTCTTGGAGGATGCGCTGGCCGATTTTGATGGCACCGTCCTGTTCGTGTCACATGACCGGTACTTCATCAACGAGCTGGCCACCAGCATCGTGGCCATCAGCCCGGAAAGCTCGGACCTGTACCTGGGCAACTGGGACTACTACCAGCAAAAGCTGGAAGAAGTCGAGGCCGCTAAAGCGGAGGCCAAGGGCGATCAGCCGGAAGAAAAGCCCGGCAACGCGGCCGCGGTCGACTACCAGCAAAGCAAGCAGAACCAGCGCGACCTCCGGAAGGTCCAGCGCGAGGTGGATAAGCTTGAACAGCAAATTGATGACCTCGCCAAGCAGGCCGAGCAGATTCAAACCGCCATGGCCGCCCCAGAAGCCCTGAGCGACTACGTCAAAATGCAAAAGTTGCAGGCGCAGCTTGACGAGAACCAAAAAACCTCCCAGCAGGTGGAAGATGCCTGGGAGAAAGCCAGCCTCAAGCTGGAGGACATGCAGGACTAAAACGAGAAAAAGGCCCGACATTTTGCGTCGGGATTCGATCACCGAGTAATCGGTGATTTTTTATTGGCTAAGGCTCTTTGACCTTGAGCTTCTTGACCAGCGCGGTCAGCCGCGTCCGCTCATTTGGCGTCAAACCGCTGAGCAGGTAGTCAGACTGCGCCTGTTCGAAGGCATGCAGGCGCGGATAAACCGCCTTGGCTTTCTTGGTTGGATAAACCCGGCGCAGTCTTTGATCAGTCGCGTCGGCTCTTAGCTCAAACCATCCGCCCGCGACCATTTTTTTGATCGTGCGGAAGGCGGTCGTGCGGTCGATTTGGACCGAATCGGCCAGCTCACCCATGAACATACCGGGTTGCTCACAGGCGCGAATGACGTAAATAAACGCGTTGTTGCCTAGGCCCAACCCCCGAAACTCAGCGTTGCTTTTGGTTTGAATCAGGCGCGTGATGGCCCCAATTTCTCGAATCACATCAAACATCAGCTCGCCTCCCGCTTAAGTATACCGGCCTTACTCGCCAAATGAAACTGATAACTGATTGTATTTGCAATTAGAAACGAGTAAGCTTAGCATCATTATCCCATTGCATTTGCAATTATATTTGGAGGCGCCTATGCTCGCTTTTCTCTCGTTTCTCTTAATTATGTCCTTCACACCAGGACCCAACACCATCATGGCGATGGTCTCGGGGCAAACGCGCGGCTTCGCGCGCAGCCTGCGCTTGAACCTCGGCATGGCGGTCGGTATGGGCGTGATTGGCATCGCCGCCGGGCTGTTTGCTGACTGGCTTCAGCGTGCACCGACCTTTATCACCGTAATGAAAGTAATTGGCTCGGCCTATCTCGTCTACTTGGCCTACCATGTCATGATCAGTCGCCCCGACGACAACAGCGCCAGCACGGCCAGTTTTACCACTGGACTGTTGCTTCAATTCACCAACATTAAATGCTACTTGTACTTTATCACCGGGCTAGGAGCCTTCAGCCTGACCGGAGCTCTATCGGCGATCACCCTGCGCTGGACCTTGATGGTCGCGCTGGGGGCTTTGGGCACGCTGACCTGGACGCTGGGCGGCCAGCTGATCAACCGCTTCTACCACCGCCACTTTCACGGCATTAACCTGATTGTCGGTGCTTTACTGATTTTTTCGGCGATCGATCTGTGGCGGTGAGACAAATAAAACCACATTGCAGCCTGGGACACTCGTCCGGTTGCAACGTGGTCTTGTTGATGATTTGTCATGCTTAAGCGTGCTGAAAGTTCAAGTTTGGTACTGCGTTTAGCGTCTCGTCGGCAAAGTGGTGCTTGGCGAGCTCAATGTGCGCCGCCGCGCCGATCATCGCCGCGTTGTCGCCCGTCAAGCGCACCGGCGGGATAATCACGTCGATGTTGGGAAACTCTTTGGCCAGCCGCGCGGTCATCGCCTCGCGCAGGCCCTGATTCGCGGCGACTCCGCCGGCGACCACCAGTTGATCAACTGGGTGCTGGTGTAGCGCCTGCACGGTTTTATCCACCAGCACGTCAACGACCGCCGCCTGAAAACTCGCAGCCAGATCTTCACGGCTCAACTGCTCGCCAATCTGGTCGGCGTGGTGCACCGTGTTGATGAACGCAGACTTCAGCCCACTGAAAGAAAAGTCGAGGTTGTCCTCACCGTCCATGGCGCGGGGAAAATGGAAAGTGTCATGACCCAAGTGTGCCAGGCGATCGACTTCCTTACCAGCCGGATAGGTGATGCCAAGCACCCGGCCGATTTTGTCGTAAGCTTCACCGGCCGCATCGTCGCGCGTCTCCCCGATGATGTGAAACTCGCCAGGGGCAGTCAGCGTGACCAGCTCCGTGTGCCCGCCGGACACCATCAATGCCAGCAGCGGGTACTGCAGAGGCTTAACGAACCGTGCAGCGTAGATGTGCCCCGCCATGTGATTGACCGGAATCAGCGGCAGCTGGTGGGCGTACGCCACCGTTTTGGCAGCGGTCACGCCGATCAGCAGCGACCCGACCAGGCCCGGACCGTAAGTCACAGCCACGGCGGTCAGGTCTGAATAATCGACATTGGCTTCATTCAGCGCCAAATCAATGCAATCGGTAATCTGCTCCACGTGATGGCGGCTGGCCACTTCCGGTACGACCCCGCCGAAGCGCTTGTGCGAGTTGATCTGCGTGGCAATAATGTTGCTGAGGATCTTGGTGCCGTCTTCGATCACGGCCACGGAGGTTTCATCGCAGCTGCTTTCAAATGCTAAGATCAATTCGCGCTTTGTCATGACTTATCCTTTCTATTCCAACGGTTTGCGCATGTCCATTGCGTCGGCATGCGTGCTGACGTAATAGCCACGACGAATCTCGCCATCCTGAAACCCTAACTTGTGATACAGGTGTTGCGCCACCGCGTTGTCCGTCCGTACCTCCAGCGTGATTTCACTGGTGCCAAGGTCATACGCCTTATCGATCATGAGCCGCATCAGCGCCTCACCGATGCCCTGTCCTTGATACAAGGGGGCCACCGCGATGTTAGTGATGTGTGCCTCGTCTTTGCCGAACCAGCAACCAATGAACGCGGCCAACACGTCTTCATCAAACAACACTAAATAAAGTGAGCGTTGTGTCTTGCGCAGCTCAGAGATAAACGCGATCCGGTCCCAAGGTGTGTCATGGTAGATTGCCTTTTCCATGACCAGGGCCGCATCGATGTCATCATTGGTCATCCGGCGCAGCTGATACGTGCTTTCACCGACCCGCAAGGACTGCGCGGGAAAAGCCAGCTCAACGGGCGGTTCACGGTCAAACCACTGCTTAAACTTTCTGAACATAAGGTGCGTGCCCCTTATCGTCATGCGTCTTGAGCCAATTCGTCTCCGCCTCAGTGAGCCGCAGGTAGCGCGGCACAAAAGTGGTCACGTCAACCGGCGTGCGCCGCGCGCCAAGCAGTGCCAAGCGTCCCGCTTGCGGCAAGTTGGCCAGTGCATCGACAAAATGCGCCGAGGCCCCAAGTGTGGCCTTGATTGGCTCAGTAAACTTAGCCACATCACTGCCAACGAACGTGCTCGGCTGCCGCAGCAGCTTAAGCTCTTCGAGCAGCTGTGTCAGCGCCAAGTGCCGGTCCTCAACCACGTTGATCAGCTCACCATCAAGCCACTGGTAGACCCCAGCAAACACGTTTTGCCGCCGGGCGTCCATGATCGGCACAATTAAGTTGGTGGTGCCGACCGCCCCAGCTGCCAGCGCCGCCAGGCTCGAGACCCCAACCAGTTCAAGGCTGAGCGTATCTGCCAGCGTTTTGGCCGTCGTGACCGCGATGCGCACCCCGGTGTAAGAACCGGGACCGTCTGCCACGACCACCCGATCCAATTCAGCAGGGGTCAGGCCGCTGACTGTCACCAAACGGTCGATTGTTGGCAGGAGTTGCTCACTGTGGGTCTTCTTGTGATTGATTGTCGATGTCGCCAGCAGTTGGCCGTCCGCCATCACCGCGACACTCATCGCCTGATTGGACGTGTCCATCGCTAGGATCTTCATTGCCGTGCCCCCGTTTCTAGTCGGTCTTTATTCTACCATTGAATGGCCATTTGCCAACCCAAGGGCGTGTGTGCTCATCCCTGAAGCACGCAAAGGGCACCACCTCTTGCGAAATGGTGTCCCTTGCCACCGTGGTTGCCCCGGTGGCTTTTTATTGCAGAGTTGCCCCTGCCTGCTATCCCAACCACTGTCACCAGGGCCAGTCGCTTTATTAAGTTAGGAAAGTGATAGCAGCATCCCTCACGCGTCCTGTAAGGACCCCATGCTCTTCACATGGTCTTCATCGCCAAACCGATCGGAAGGCTCAACGTGCCTGGCAACCCCAAGGTTCAGGTCGGATCGCCAGGAAGTTTCCGGGTGAATCTGACGAGACGGTACCTGCCTCGCCCTCCCATCATCCGATATAAAGGTAGCACGCAATGCAACCGCTGTCAATGATTTTTGGCAAAATATTTTCAACTTCGCCAAGGGCTAGTCCAGGATGCGGTTTCCCGGGGTTTCTGGCCTTTTTAGAGCCATCACAAAAGGCGCAAACCGGCTCTGCTCAGAGTCAGTTCACGCCTTAACGACAAGTTCTGCAGCACCCCTCCCCGAGTCCTGCGGCACTAATCGAGGGACAAAAAATGGCCATTCGTTGAATAAGAATCATTGCCGCCTTGCCATGTTACTAATGTGCAAGTCGTGCCCCGTGAAACTCATCAAGTGGATTGGCCAATCACTTTTTAAAAAACCTTACTCGTATATATAGCCTTATGGTAACCTGTTTTGCGCCTCAGGACAATCCTTATCTTGGCACAAAAAAGCGCTCACCATGAGCGCTTTGCCAATTGACAGTTATAGGCGCGGTCGGATCCGCTCCACCGCGCGTAACGCCGCGTAGGTCAGCGCCGTCTGGATCGGGATCATGATCAGATTCTTGACGGCACGGGTTGGCAGAATCACCTGCCACTTGAACCCCGTCAGTGCCAGCCACCAGGTGCCCAGGCCAATATTGACAAAAATCAGCACGATGGCCACCGGTGCGAGCACACGCCAGAGCGTGACCTTGTGATTGTGGAAAAATGCCCCGTAGATGAACGCCGCAACCGCTGCGCTAATCGTGTACAGCGGGATGTTGGGTCCCCCAGCCAGCAGCACGCCGACTTGGTCAGCCATGGCGGCATCGACCGCCGCTACCCACGGGCCCAAGTAATAGCCCATCAGCGCGGTGGCGAAAAAGCCGACCCCAAACTTCAGAAACGCCGGCCCAAACGAGAACCGCTGCAAGACGATATCCATCGCCAAAAAAAGACCCATCAAAACGACGGTGCGCGTCGTTTTCATCTTGGGGCCAGAAAAAGATAATACTTCCATAGTGACAATCTCCTTTGTTGGAGACGCCTAACGATCAGGCGAATGCGGCGTCAACACCGCGGCCCACATGGCCTTCGTCCACCGTTCACATTCCGTTCCGGTGGCACTTAACGCGTTGATGCCTACTCCTAGATTAGTGGTACGAGCATAAGTCTAGACCGTCTGCAGAAAATTGCAACAACGTTCGAAGCTTCACTTGGCGCTCGAGATGAGAAGACTCACAGCGAACTCTTCACACTTTCCTCTCCGCCACCAAAGCACTTTTAACCGGCTGGTCGTATCATTGTTTCTTGTAACCTAGCGTTACAGCCTCCGCCCAGAGGCAAGAACACCGCCTGCCCTGGCGGTGTTTTTTTGTCTGGGTCGTGGCTTGCATTCCCGCGGCCCGCCCACTAAGCTAAAACTAATCATTCTAGGAGGCAGCTCATGAAACATATTCTTGCTTTACACACCAGCGGCACGATCTCGATGACCGAAAATGACGCCGGTGATGTGGTGCCTAGCACTAACAACCCGATGATGGCCGTCCCTGCTCAGCTCAAAGACATCACCGTCTCATCCGAGGAGATTTTCAACCTGCCTTCCCCGCACGTCACGCCGGAGAAAATGCTGGCCCTCAGCCAGCGCATTCGGCAGGCGGAAGTCGACGGCATTGACGGCGTCGTGGTCACCCATGGCACGGACACCCTAGAGGAAACCGCCTTTTTCCTGGACCTCACGACCCCTTCCACCATCCCCGTGGTGGTGACCGGTGCCATGCGCTCCAGCAATGAAATCGGCGCCGATGGTAATTACAACTTTCTCAGTGCGGTGCGCGTAGCCGCCAGCGACCAGGCGCGCGGGATGGGCTGCCTGGTGGTCATGAACGACGAGATCCACACGGCGCGGTTTGTCACCAAGACCCACACGACCAACGTCTCGACGTTTCGCACGCCGTCGTTTGGCCCCATCGGCCTAGTCACCAAAAACGGGCCCCGCTTTTTTGAAAAGCTCCTGCAAAAAGGCATGGCGCCAATCGATCACGTGGTGCCCAACGTCTATCTGATCAAGGCTTACGCCGGCATGGATGGCACCTTATTTGACGCCTTGCCAAAAGCAACCTCCGGCCTGGTAATCGAAGCGCTTGGGGCCGGCAACCTGCCGCCTGCGACCTTGCCGGCCTTGCAGCGCCTGCTGGCTCGCGGTGTGCCCGTCGTGCTGGTGTCGCGGTGCTTCAACGGCATGGCTGAGGACATTTACGATTACGAAGGCGGCGGCGTGGGCCTCAAACAGATGGGCGTCACCTTCTGCCAAGGGCTGAACGGGCAAAAGGCGCGCATCAAGCTGATTGTCGGTTTGTCTTCAGGGCTGAATGGCCAGGCTCTGGCTGAGTACGTGAACAATGCCGTCAGCTGAGCTCACCCCTTGGACGCTGTATCAGCGTTTAGCCGCATTGCTGGGGCCATCAGGCTGGTGGCCAGCGGATTCTAAACTGGAGATCGCAGTTGGCGCCATTTTGGTACAAAACACTAATTGGCGCAACGTCGATCGCAGTCTGGCCAACCTGCATGCGGCCACTCACTTTGCGCCGGCAAGCCTCGCCGCACTTTCGCAGGCGGACCTGATCCCGTTGATTCGACCCAGCGGGTTCTATCAAAACAAAAGCCGTGCGCTGGTGGCGCTCATGGCCTGGCTGCAAGCCCGTCGCTTTGATCTGGACGCCATTGGCAAGACGCCGGCGGCAGACTTGCGCCAGCACCTGCTCGCCCTTCCCGGCATCGGTCAGGAAACGGCTGACGCGCTGCGCCTGTATGTGTTTGACCAGCCTACCTTCATCGCTGACAACTACTCAAGGCGCCTGTTCGGCTGGCTCGGTGCCCCGGCCAACACGTACCAGCAGCTTTACCGTCGGCTACCTGAAGTCGCGGATTGGACGCTGAAAGATGCCCAGGAGTTCCACGGCCTGATCGACAATTTTGGCAAAACCGTTAAGCAGAAAGAAAATTTTGATGACAGCCCGCTGGCCGGCATGAAACTGGTGCTGGTCCAATAAAATAGCAGTCGGGTGCACAAGGTTGTGCACCCGACTGCTAATTTTTTTGCCATCAAGTCGCGACTGGCCTACTTTTTCGCCCAGCGCAGCTTTGCCTCAGCGTTGGCTACGCCGGCGGTTGAAATCAGATGATACGAGGTGTCGCCTTCAATGCGAACCGCTGAGTCAACGGTGGTACCATAGGCAACTTCCCGCGCGTACTTGATGTCGGCTTCGACGAGCCGGTGCGTGAGAAGAAAGTCTTCGCCTAAGACGTCTTCCATCCACTCCATGTAGTGCGCATTGTTGACGTGGCCGTTGCCGTCGATATCGAAGTACCGCACCCGGTAAGGCACGGTGGTGTCAAACTCGCCTTGCTTAGCCAGCCGCGGGAAGCGCTCGACCTTGCTGTTGAACTGCGCGCCGACTTTTTCCGCAAATTCCGGAATGATGGGAATGATCTTGCGTTTTTCCAGATCCATCATCACCCATGCGCCGCGCATCGTCACCAGGCGCTGGCCCGCATCATCTTCGAGCCAGTACTCACGATAGGTCATCAGCTTATTGTAAGAGGTGGCCTCGGTGCCGGCAACCAGGTGCTCGTCGATTTTCGGCATGCGCGTCACGTCGATGTGGTACTGGGTGATCACCCAGCCGGCGCCGTGCTTGGCCAGCCCAGCAATGCCGGCATCGACTTGATCCAGCTGATTCTCAGACACCAGCAGCATGATGTTGGCCATGTTGGCCAAGCTCAACGTGCCAGTTTGCGTGCCCAAGAAAAAAGGCACCGTCAGTTCCTCTTTGTATATCATGATTCCTCCTGAATACCGTGAAACGCATTGTAGACCTGTTGCCGCTTCAGCCCGTTTTCCTTGGCGACCGCCTTGATCGCGTCATTGGGCCGCGCGCCAGCGTCAATGCGTGTCTGCACCTGCGTGGCGACCGGCACATCACTTGGCACCTTGGCCTTTTTCTCTCCCGGCGCAACAAGAATAACGAACTCGCCGCGCGCGCTGCCACTGGCGTAGTCAATAAGCTCAGACAAGCTGCCGCGGATGAATTCCTCAAACTTTTTGGTCAGCTCCCGGGCCAAGACCGCTTGGCGCTCGCCAAAAATGTCGCGAATGGTCGTCAGCGTTTTAGCCACCCGATACGGCGACTCGTAGAAAATGACTGCCTGAGGCTCCTCGGCAAGGGCGGTCAGCGCCGCCTTCTGCTCGCTGGCCTTGCGTGGCAAGAACCCGTAAAACATGAATGGTTGTGGTTCGATGCCGCTGGCGATCAGCGCCGTCAGGGCGGCGTTGGCCCCAGGAAGCGGCACCACCGGAATACCCGCCTCAATGGCCGCTTTGACGAGCTCCTTGCCGGGATCGGAAATCGATGGCATCCCCGCATCCGACACCTGAGCGATCGACTCGCCCTGTTCAAGGCGCGCGAGCAGCTCGGGAATCCGCGCCTGGGTGTTGTGCTCGTGAAAGCTGATCTGCTTGGTTTCGATCTCAAAATGATTGAGCAGCTTCTGCGTGTTGCGCGTGTCTTCGGCCGCAATCAAGTCCACAGCCTTGAGGGTTTTGACCGCCCGAAACGTCATATCATCGAGATTGCCGATGGGCGTCGGCACCAGGTACAAGGTGCCGGTGTCGTGGCTGGCAAAACTGGACATCTGCCGGGCCGTCATTAGCGCTCACCATAAATGACGTCGAGACAAAAGGCGCACGGCTCATCGTCCACGCGGCGCTGCCCATACATGTAAGGACAAACGTGAAACCCTTCGTTGTACAAGCTTTCCAGGTTGGCCTTGGACTTGGTCAGCTCAGTGGCACCGGTCGACTCCGCATGGGCGTCGTCAAGTGCTTCGAGGTGCTCGCGCAGATGCTTGTTTTCCATTTCCAGCTCCGCATTGCGCTCTAAGGCCTTGGCCATATCGGCTTTAAGCCCGGTCACGCGCGTGAGCAGCGCCTGAGCATCATGCTCCAGTTGAATGAAGTTGTCGTACAGATCTTTTTTCTCCACAAAATCACCCTTCTAAAAGTTGCAGCACCAAGGCCTCGACTGCCGATTGGAACGACACGTTTTGGCCCAGGCGGATCTCCGCAGTCAAAACCGCCGCCAGGCCAGTGCTCAGCCGCGACCCCGGCTGTTCGGCCAGCGCAAGGATCGCCAGGTCATTGCCGTAGGTGCGCGGCGCCTGCACGTGGTAGTGCTGATTCAGCGCATCGGCGTAGGCCAGCCCCAGCAGGGCCAGCGTCTGGGTTTGCTCCGGGAGCGTCTTCGCCAGTGGCACCAGTGTCGTTTGCACAGCGACAAACGCCGTGGCGTCATTTTTACCCAGCTGTGAAACCAGCTGCAGCACTGCCGTCACGCGTTTATCAAACGATTCATCGTTAATCAGCGCCGAGGCGGCCGCGACATCGGCGGTCAGGTTCGACGCCACTGCCGCCAGCCGCGCATCTGCGCCCTTGCCGGTGAGCGCTTCTTGAACGCTTGCGGCCGGCGGCTTGGGAAAATTGATCACCTGCGCCCGCGAGCGGATCGTCGGCAGCAGCTGATTTTTGGCCGTGGTTGTCAGGATAATGGTCATCCCCGGCACTGGCTCCTCATAATACTTCAACAAACTATTTTCGGCGCCGGCTGTCAGCCGCTCTGCCCCTTCGATTACAAAGACGCGGCGGTTGCCTTCGACCCCGGTTTTGCTCATTTCCTGCCGCATTGCGCGCACGTCGTCGACCTTGATGCTTTTAGCCTCAGGGTTCAGCCAAACCACATCCGGATGGTTGCCAGACAAGACCCGCTGGCACTCGGCGCACTCTCCGCAGGGCCGGCCAGCTTGGACGTTTTGACAAAAGAGGCGCATCGCAAGCCACTGCGCGAGCGCCGCCTTACCGGTCCCAGCCGCCCCGGCAAAAATATAGGCGGCACTCAGGTTACCGGCGCCGATGATCTGGCTGAACTGGCGCACCAGCGTCGGCTGCAGTTGTTCAATCGTGTTCATCAGAACTGGTGGAACGCGTCAACTGGCAGCACGAACACGGTGGCGCCGCCGACTTGAACCTCAACGGGGTACGCCATTGAGGAATCGGAGGTGGCATCCAGGTTGACCGGCGGGGTCATGAACTGACGGCGGGTCTGCGCAGATTCTTTGATGATCTGCAGCACCTCATCCACTCGCTCGTCTTCCACCCCGATGATGAAGGTGGTGTTCCCGGACTTCAAGAAGCCGCCAGTGGAGCTCAGCTTAGTTGCCCGCACGTTCGCGTCGATGAACTCGCTGGACAACAGGTTCGAATCCTTATCTTGAACGATGGCCATAATCAACTTCATATGCTTTTCCCCCTGTTTTCGGCTGTCAAATCCTGCTTTATGACTAGTTTACTGCCAAGCGGGCCCTAAGTGAGCAGCTAACACTTGGGTGCAATCGGCCACGACCTGCGGCAACGCTTGGCTGGCGTCGATGGTTTTGATCCGCGTTGGCTCCGCTTGTGCCAAGCGCAGGTATGCCGCGCGCACTCGCTGATGGAAGGTCAGGCTTTCCTGGTCCAACCGGTCATACTGCCGCGACTGGCGATGCGCCTGAATGCGGGCCAAGCCGGCCGCGCTTTCGATGTCGAGATAAAGCGTCAGCTCCGGCGCCTGCCCATCGGTGGCAAACTGGTTCATCGCCAGCACGGCCGCCTCACCAATTTGGCGCCCCCCGCCTTGATAGGCCACTGAGGAATCGACAAAGCGGTCGCAGATCACCATGTCCCCAGCGGCCAGCGCGGGGTCAATGACTTCGACCAAGTGCTGCCTGCGTGAGGCCGCATACAGCAGCGCTTCGGTCCGCGCGTCCATCGCGGTGTTCGCCGGATCGAGGATCAGGCTGCGAATTTTCTCCGAGATCTCGGCCCCGCCGGGCTCGCGGGTCAGTCGCACGGGCATGGCCACGTGCTTTTCAATAATTGGGATCAGCGCGTTCAGCACACTGGTCTTGCCTGCCCCATCCGGGCCTTCGAACGTAATGAATCTGCCTGCCACTGCCTTCAACTCTTTCATCTGTTAATGGTTCTAGTTTACTTGAAAAGTCGAGCGAATTAAACCATCACCGGTTGCTTCCAAATAAAAAGACCTCGCCGCAGCGAAGGCCTTACTGATTTTCTTCAAGATAGCGTGCAGCCATTTGCTCGACCAAGCGGCCGGGGACCTGCCGCTCCCGGGCCTCGCGATGCAAAAAGTCAAACAGTGCCGCCTGCAGATCCAGCTGCGCCTTGGTCAACTCGTCGACTTCGCGAAACGACCCGACAAGTTTGCGCTGACTGGCCATGCGGTCGCGCACCCGATAGATTTCATCCATCAGCTGCATGTCTGCCGCGTCCTTAATGCTGGGCTTTTTTTTGCCAAAAAACATGGCGCCGCCTCCTTATAGTTCTGTCCGACCCTCAACCGCCTTCAGCAGGGTCATCTGGTCGGCGTACTCAATGTCTGAGCCCACCGCCAGGCCATGGGCCAGCCGGGTGACCTTGATTTTGGCCGGCTTGATCAGCCGGGCCAGGTACTGGGCAGTCGATTCGCCTTCAGGGGTCGCGTTGGTGGCCACAATGACTTCTTTGACCTCGGGGTGGTCCTGAAGACGCTTGATCAGACTTTCGATGTTCAAGTCTTCCGGCCCCTTGCCTTCGATCGGGCTCAAGACGCCATGCAGCACGTGGTAGAGCCCATGGTAATCGTTGGTGCGGTCAATGCTCATCACGTCCTTGGGCTGCTCCACAACCAAGATCGTACTTTGGTCGCGACTTTTATCTTGGCAGATCTCGCAAGGGTCGTCGTCGGTGATATTGCCGCAGATGCTGCAGTAGTGCAGCTGCGTCTTGGCCGCCGTCAGCGCGGAGGCAAAACTGGTCACGTCGTCCTTATTCATGTCGATGGTGTAAAACGCTAGCCTGGTCGCGGTTTTACTACCAATGCCGGGTAATTTCATGTAGCTGTCGATCAGCTTTTCAATCGGTTGTGGATATTGCATGGTGCCTCCTAGCGCGGCAGACCCTGGGTGTACTTACCCATCTTCTGCTTGGTTGCGTCATCGACTTGTTTCAGGCCTGCATTCATCGCTTCAATGATCAAATCCTGAAGCATGTCAGGGTCGTCAGGGTCGATGGCCTCGGGCTTGATTTGAATGTCCTTAAGGGTCTTATCCCCGGCAAGGGTCACGGTGACCATGTCTGAGGCCGAAGTCGCCGTGAATTCGCTGTTGTTCAGCTCTTCTTGGGCCTGAGTCATTTCCTTTTGCAGCTTTTGCATCTGTTTCATCATGCCTGCCATATTGCCGCCACGCATCATATCAATCACGCTTTCTAGTCATTTTTGACTGTAATATTGGGTTCTTTACCGAATAAGTCGGTGATCGGCTTGACCACCGGAGACTCTTCCTGCGGCGCTGACTTAGCCTTCGGCGCGCCGTGCTCGTCCAAGTACTGTTTGCGCACCGCAGGCCACTGCTTCTCCTGCACCAGCACGACCTGGCGCGGGCCGCCCATCAGCTTGCCGAGGTCATCCGCAAGCGCGGTCATCAACGCGGTATCGCTGTTGGCCCGTTCGATCAGAATGTCGTAGGCAAAACTGACGATCACACCGGTCGGGCTAGCCGCGACTGGCTTTGAAATTTTCATCATCGCCTGATCCGGAACCGAGAGCATCGACAGGAGGTCTGGCCAAATCTCCTTGACCGCCTCAAGATCTTTCTTCGTTGCGGCACCGAGAATCGGATAAATTTTTTCTTTGGCCACCTTCACGCTGACGCGCACGGCCGGTTTAGCCGGGACTGCCGCTGCAGCTGGTGCACCTTGTTGCAGCGTCTGCAGCTGCTTGGAAAGCTTAGCCACCGTCTGCTCAAGCTGCTTGACTTCCGCGCTAGCCACCGGCGGGGCCGATTCAACTGCAGCGGGCTGGGGTACAGGCTGGCCAAGTTGGACCGTTGCCACTTCCAGGTATAGCGTGGGACTGTTCGTCAGCCGCAACTGGCCTTGCGTGGTGTTCAGCACCGCAATCATGTGGTACAGCTGATCAGGCTGAAGCTTCTCGGCCAGAGCCTTGAAGTGACTATCCTGAAGCGCGCTGGCTGTGTCGTTGACCAGTGCCGGCGCCTGCTGGAATACCAGCAGGTCACGCAGGTAGCCAATGAGGTCGTCGATCAGGCGACCGGCATCTTTACCGGATGCCAGCAGCTGCTCGATGGTGGTCAGCGCCGCTGCGGTTTCGTTTTCCGCCACGTGCTGCAGATATTCACCAAGCTGGACAGCAGCCGCCCCGCCGGTGACATCCAGCGCATTTTCCACCGTGACGTGGTCCTGGCCGAACGCCAGCACCTGGTCGAGGATGGACAGCGCATCGCGCATGCCACCCTCCGCTGCCTTGGCAATCACCATCAGTGCCTGATCATCGTAGGTGATCTGCTTGTCATCTAAGATGAACTGCATCCGCTTGACGATGTCATCGGCGGTAATCCGGCGAAAGTCAAAACGCTGGGTCCGACTGATAATTGTGGCCGGAATTTTTTGCGGCTCAGTGGTGGCGAGAATGAACACCACATGAGCCGGTGGCTCCTCCAGCGTCTTGAGCAAGGCGTTGAACGCCCCAGTCGACAGCATGTGGACTTCATCGATGATGTAGACCTTGACCTTGCCCTCGGTTGGCGCGTACTTGGCCTTGTCGCGAATGTCGCGGATCTCGTCGACCCCATTGTTCGAAGCAGCATCGATCTCGATCACATCCGTCAGACTGCCATTGTTGATCGCGACACAGAGGTCGCACGTGTTGTCCGGCTCGCCATCTTTAAGGTTGCGACAGTTCAGTGCCTTGGCCAAAATCTTGGCGACGCTGGTTTTCCCAGTCCCGCGCGGTCCACAGAAAAGGTAGGCGTGGCTGGTTTGCTGCTCGATCAGCGCATTTTTTAGCGTTGTGGTGATCGCGTCTTGGCCGATCACATCTTTGAATTGCTGGGGCCGAAAGACCCGGTATAGCGCTTGATAAGCCACGCGTCCTCATCCTTTCTAACTGTTCTAGTTTAACATATGAAGGCTGCGAAGCGGGGCGATTTTAGCGGGATGGCTAGCCTAGGTGACAGCTTTGCCGTTGAGCTGTATTTCGCATTGTCCCACCCCTGGTGAAGTGCTACGATTTGAAAGATTAGAATTGGAGGAGAAAAATGTTTCATTACTTTGCCCGTCACCCGTGGCGTGTGGTCCTATCCATCGGGCTCAGCGTCGCCGCAGCAGCTGTGCTGGTCGCCTACTCATACGTGCTTCAGTTGATCACCGACATCGCCACCGGGCGCGTCAATCTCGCCTTTACTATCGCCGTCCCCCTGATTTTGGGGTACCTAGTGATCCAGGCTGTCACGGATTCGGCCAGCGAGTATGTCAACGAGGCGCTTCCGCTGCGCATGGGCGATGAGCTGCGGCGAGACTTATTCCGCCATGACCTGGCACTGCGGCCGAATATGTTTGGCCAACAGCCGGTCGGCAATTATGTCACCCAGCTCACCAAACAGGTCGACATTGTCACCAGCAGTTACTTTCACGTGATTCTGCGTGCCTTCTACCTGCTGATGCTGTTGGTCTTTGCCGCGGCTGGCACCCTGCTGATCGACCCGGTGATCACTTTGGCTGTCGTGCTGCTAAGCGTGCCGGCGCTAGTCTTTCCGTTTTTGGTCAAAAAGCCGCTTGAACATGCCAAAGACGATGTGGTTGCCGCAATTGAGCGCTACACCAGCCGCGTCACGGATGCGCTTAGCGGCTTTACGACCATCGCCCACGCACTCGCACAGCCGCCGTTTCGCCGCCTGCACCAAACGGTTAGCGCGGACGTGCGGCACACTTCCACACGCGAGCAGCAAGTTCAAAAAATCACCAGCGGTATGTCCGATTTCCTGGGTGACGTCATGTATCTGGGCACCTGGCTGGTTGGTGCCTACTTTGTGCGCCAGGGTCAGATCACGCTGGGTCAACTGGTTGCCTTTTCCCAGCTGGCCAGCTTCTTCAACTGGCCAATGGCACTGCTGACCGAGATGCTAGCGGAGTTCTACGGGGCTCGCAAGGTTGCAAGTCACCTGGCCGACTTGGCCCAAGACGCCGGACCGGTTGCCGCTCAGACCGCGCCCGCGGCGCTGGCTTTAACCAGCCCGCTGATCTCGGCTCAGCAGGCCGGCTATCAAGACGTGCTGCACAACATCGATCTGACGCTTGAGCCAAGCCGCAAGTACCTGCTGGTCGGGGCCAGTGGCAGCGGCAAAACCACCCTGATGCGGCTACTGCTTGGGGAGCTGAACCCGACCGCCGGCCAGGTCACCCTGAGCAATCAGCCCGCCGCGCAGTTAGCGCCGGCGGCCGTCTTTGGCCTGATTGGCGAGCTCGAGCAGCAGGCCGATATTTTTGCCGGCACCGTGCGTGATAATGTCACGCTGTTCAGCACAGATTACGCGGATGACCAGGTTGAGGCCGCCCTGCGGCAGGCCGGAATGAGCGACTGGCTTGCGGCACACGATTTGGACACCGTGGTCGACCGGACCAGCCCCCTGCTCTCAGGCGGGGAAAAACAGCGCGTCGCCTTGGCTCGTCTGCTGCTTCGGCACTACCAGTTCATGGTGCTGGACGAAATGACCACGGGCCTCGACCCGAAGATTGCCGATCAACTCCAGGCGGACATTTTCGCCATGAAGCAAGGCTTTGTCATGATCACCCACCAGTACAATGCAGCCACGTTTGAGAAGGCGGACCGGATCTTCGTCATGCAAGGCGGCCGCATCGTGGCGGCCGGCACCCAGCGCGATCCAGTCGTCGCATCGGCGCTTGATCACCTGGCGCTAAATTGATGAAGCCCCCACAGAAAACTATCTGAGGGCGCCGCTCTGCTTTGCCCTCGTAATCATGATATGAAACAGCCGCCATCGCCGATATAATATCGGTGAAGGCGGCCTTGTTGTTCATCGTAGCTTTATTGGTGCCTTGTGTCCGTACAAAAAACCGATGGTCTTCAGTCCTGAGATTAATCAATTGTCGCTTCGAGCACGTATATAAAATTTCAACCCCTCAACGGCTGAGGACGCCGCCTATCTGATATTTTTGGAGGTATGTCTGATGGAAGT
>NZ_BOLT01000025.1:0-39146 GCF_016861805.1 Lacticaseibacillus sp. 53-4 | reverse complement strand
AGCGCCTTGAGACGCAGCCAGCAACAGGGGCTTATAGCCCCAGAGAAAACCACCCGTTCGACGGGTGGTTTTTATTGCCGTAAGTCGTCTGATTGGACGCACACAACCTAGTCTTGGTATACTTAATTTACACCAAGAAGGAGGGATAGTTATGGCAGATTTTGATGCAATGAAGGACAAAGTCGTCGGCAAGGTGAAAGAAACCGCCGGCAAGGCTACCGGCAACGAAAAGCTGGAGGCCAAGGGTAAGGCGCAAGGACTGAAGGGCGAGGCCAAAGACAAAATTGACGACGCCAAGCGCAAGGCAAAAGATACCACTGACGACCTCACCGAGAAGGCTGCGGATAAGTTTAACGATACCGTTGACGCCTACAAGGACAACCATTAGCAAACCGAAAGCCGGGCCTGAAAAAGGCCCGGCTTTTTGGTGGTCAGATGCGCGAGATCCCTTTGCGGGAAAGGTGGAACGGCGCGACACTGCCCGCGGTCAGCCGCCGCTGCAGCTGGGGGAAAAAGTCCGTCTGGCGCGTTTCGGCCAGGCACACCAGCGCCGGGCCGTTGGCGGAGACAAAGGTGGTGAAGCCGCCGGCCGCCCGCACGGCGCGGGCCACCATTTCGGCGTGTGGGAAATAGTCTTCGGTGACCTGCTCGCGCAGCGGAAAGTGCTGATCCAGCCAGTCGCCGTCTGCGCTCATCATTGCATTCATCACTGCCTGCGCGGTGGCCGAAGTTTTGGCGGGCTCTGGTGGCACAGGGGTGTCTACGACTTTGTCAGGGAGGTAGATGGCGCCTTGCACCAGCTCGGTGCCGAAGTTCAACACGTTTTTCGGGCCGTTAAACACCAGACAGCCGCCGTATAGCGTGGCCTCAATTGCGGCACGGTTGGGCTCAAAAAAGTCGGCCACCTCGAGCTTGCGACTGAGCGGCACCGGTTTGTCGCCCAGCGTCGCCGCCAGCTCGATTCCCAGCATGGTTGCCGCCAACGATGCCCCTAGACCAACGCCGGTTTTCACAGTGGTGTGCAGGGTGAGGTCGTGCGGTACCAGCAGCGGGTCGACGGTTTCGGCGACGCTGATGATCAGATTGGTTTGATCGGTTGGAAGAAGGTCATCGTTGCTGGTAATGTGCCACTCGAAACTTTCGTTGCCGATGTCCAGCGCGACGCCGCGATCGATCGCCAGTGCGAGATCAGGCTGAATGCGTGATGTGATCGTTCCCGGTACCCAGATTGCCATGGCCAAGCCCCCAAGTGAATTAGATACAAATAAGTATATCTAATTGTATTCTCATATACCAGTATTTTCGACTGTTTTCCGAAAATGGTATACTGGGAAAATACGGAGGTCACAATGGTTAAATTAGTGTTGATCCGCCACGGCGAAAGTGCCGCCAATTTTTCGAACACATACACCGGCTGGTCGGATGTCCCGCTGACTGCGCTGGGCGTTCAGCAGGCTCGGACGGCCGGTCAGGCGCTGGCCAAACTCGCCCTGCCGTTCGGCCACGTCCACACGTCGGTGCTGAAGCGGGCCATTCAAACCGCGTACCTGGTCCAGGAGGAAATCGACCAGAACTGGCTGCCGATCACCAAGTCCTGGCGGCTCAATGAACGGCATTACGGGGCGCTGCGCGGGCTGAACAAGGACAAGACCCGCGAGCTGTTCGGCAAGGCGCAGGTGGCCAGCTGGCGGCGGAGCTTTTCCAACCGGCCGCCGCTGCTCGCCCAGCCGCGGCGCAGTCGGGCTTACCAGAATTTTCCGGTGACGATCATTCCGCGCGGCGAAAGCCTGCAGGACGCCGAGCGCCGATTAATTCCATACTGGCTGGATGAAATTGCGCCCCGGTTGCTGGCGGGGAAAAACCAGCTGGTGGTCGCCCATGGGTCGACGCTGCGAGCCTTGATCAAGTACCTGGAGCAAATCTCAGACGCTGGGATCGATCAGGTCGAGGTCGCAAACGCGCAGCCGATCGTGTACACCATGGATGAACGGCTCGGCATTGTCAGCAAGGACATTTTGCCGGTTTAAGCGATTTTGAGGTAAAGAAAAGCTGCAAGCACGCGATGTGCTTGCAGCTTTTTGATGGCTAAGGCTTACTTGGAAGCCAGCGCACCCATTGGATCCCATGGCTTCAGGACGGTTGGGTTATCGTATTCAGCCTTGATTGTCGTCTGCTCGTCGGCGGACAAATACTTCTTGTTCACGACGACTTGGTAAACAAATTCGGAGAACCACTCATCGGAAGCGACAAAGTAGCCATTTTGGCCGGCCTTTTCGCCCCAGGAGTTTTCGACCTTCCACTTGGTTGGCTTGCCGTCAACGATGTCAACGCCAGTCAGGACCATCGCGTGGGTCATCAAGCTTTCGCCGTAGTCCAGGCGCTCTGCTTTGGTCATGTCAAAGCTCGTGTTGAACAGGGCGTTCTTGTCGTACAGCTTTGGATCCATGATACCAAGTTTGCTATCGGAAGACTTGCCGACATCAGAGCCGAACCAGACTGTTTCGCCGGCTTCAAGCTGTTTGATGGCCAGCCGCTTCATCTCTTCAGAGGTGACGTTAAAGTGACGCACTTCACGGCCGCCGACCACATTGCCGAGCATCTCGACGGTGTACAGGTGGTTAAACGGCTTGTCGGCAGTCGGGCCATTGATCAGGGACTGGTAAGCGTCGGTGTCCCAGCCAACGTACTTGGCGAAGAAGGCCTTCGGGGTCAAGTCGCGGTCGATGTGGTAGTTCTTGTCATCGTCGCGGTACTCGAAATCGAACTTGGTCGGCGGCACGCCCAGCGTGTAAGCCAGGATCCGGTAGTCTTCGGACAACATCTTGTCCTTGGCTGATTCGATGTCGGCCTCTGAAGCTTTATCTGCAACCAGCTTGCGAAGGGTGACAGCGTCTTTGCGCAGCTTCAGGTTGAGCACCGAATTCATTTCGTTGGACTTGCTGGAGGAGTACGTTTCAGGCATCACAGACTTCGGCACGATCCCGTACTTGTCGATGAGGGCCGTCAGCATGTCCCACTGGCCGCCATCGCCTTGAGGGTTGGCCATCAGCCAGGCCACCTTGCGTGAATCGATGTCTTGATCTGCGGTCTTGATGACATTTTCATAGAAGTAGTTGGATTTTTCGAACTTGTCCCAGAAGAATGTGTAATTCTGGGAAAGTTCGAAGTCCTTGATCTTAAACTGCTTTTGAATGCTGTGGCGCATGGTGTTCAGCGCGGCAAACATCCAGCAGCGGCCGGACTGCTTCTGGTCGGCAACCTTGCCGGTGCTCAAATCGATGGAGAAGGTCTGAGTCATCGTGGTTTGGCTTTCAGTGTTCTCGGCACTCTTCAGCACCCCATTGTTCATGACCGCCTTTTGAATCGCGGCGGAAGCGGGGGCCTTTTCGAGATCCTGTTGGTACTTTGCGAGGTCTTCAGCAGTAACTGCCTTTGACATATGCACTTCACTCCTTTTTCATTAGAAAATGATGAAATATTAACAGACTTCCACATTTTAGCATAACCACCTCACAGATTGAACCCGTGGGGCCAAGAAAAAACCGACCACCGCGGTGGCCGGTCCAGATCTATTCGCTTGGAGTGGGCCGAAGCACGTCTGCGTACTCAGGCTTGGTGTCAAATTCGTGGCGGGCAAAGGTGCAAAGGGGCTCAATTTGTTTGCCGGTTGCGCGCGCTTCGTCGACGACCGCGCGGACCAGTTTGCCGGCAATGCCCTGGCCGCGCAGCACGGGATCGACAAAGGTGTGGTCGATGACCAGGTTTTGGCCGTCATCAATGGCCTGATAGGTGACTTCAGCGATCAGCTTACCAGTTTCGTCATTCATGAAATAGCGGCCTGGTTCGTGTTCAAAAGCCATGTTGTCACTCCTCTCGTCTTCGCTTAATTATAGCAATTCGTTAGGATTAAGCCAAGAAACCGCTTTAACGTCGGCGGCTAACGCCCAAGGTGTTATGATAAGAACACGTTCAACAAAATGGAGGTTACTATGCGCACGCGAGGATTTGAGATTGTTTCCGCCTATCGAAATGCCGGCGTCAAGCTGCCCGAGCGGCAGACCAAAAACGCGGCGGGCTACGATTTTTTTGCCCGGGAAGACTTTGTCCTGAAAAGCATCTGGCGGTATGACTTCATTCGCCTGTTCCGGCTGATCAAAAACGAACACCCCCTGACTGACGGCGACCTGCAGCGCGCCAGCAAGATCCTGAAGCCCTTGCTGGTGCCGACTGGCGTCAAGGCCTACATGCAGCCCAATGAAGTGCTGGTGTTGGCCAACCGCTCCAGCAACCCGCTCAAGCGCGGCTTGGTGATTCCCAACGGCATCGGCGTGATCGACGCGGACTACTACGGGAATCCGGCTAACGAAGGCGAAATTTTTATCCAGATGGTGAATTTTTCCCCGCGCGACGTCGTGATCGAACAAGGCGAGCGGATTGGTCAGGGCATCTTCATGCCGTACCTGCTGGCGGATGGAGACAACGGCACCGGTGCCAAGCGGACCGCGGGATTCGGTTCGACCGGGCGTTAAAGCACAGAAAGAAGGCGGCCTATGGCCAAAACCAAAACGCAATACGTGTGCCAGAACTGCGGTTACATCTCGGCCACGTTTCTCGGCCGCTGCCCGAACTGCGGGGCCTGGAACTCTTTAGTGGAAGAAACCCAAAGCGCGGCCCCGGCCAAGGCGACGCCGGCCCCGCGCCACACCAGCGCTGGCGGCCAGGTCAAGCCGATGCTGATGAGCAAGGTCTCCATGGAGCGCGAGCCGCGCACCTCGACGGACCTTGGCGAGCTTGACCGGGTCCTCGGCGGCGGCATCGTGCCCGGGTCATTGATCCTGATTGGTGGCGATCCCGGCATCGGCAAGTCCACGCTGCTGACGCAGGTCTCCGGCCGCCTTGCCAGCAAGGGCGCCAAAGTGCTGTACGTGTCAGGGGAGGAAAGCGCCGCCCAAATCAAAATGAGGGCGACCCGGCTGGGCGTCGGCGATTCCGGCATGTACCTGTACCCGGAAACCGACATGCCGAGTATTTCCCAGGCAATAGACGACATGCACCCGGATTACGTCGTCATCGACTCAGTGCAGACCATGAACGTGCCGGAAATGAGCTCGGCGGTCGGGTCGGTCAGCCAGATCCGCGAGGTGACGGCCGAGCTGATGAAGATTGCCAAGACGGAGCAGATCACGATTTTCATTGTTGGCCATGTCACCAAGGAAGGCGCCATCGCCGGCCCAAAGATTCTCGAACACATGGTGGACACCGTCTTGTACTTTGAAGGGGACATGCACCACACGTACCGGATGATTCGCTCGGTCAAGAACCGTTATGGCTCGACCAACGAGATTGGCATTTTCGAAATGCACCAGGACGGCCTGGCAGAGGTGGCCAACCCGTCGGAATTATTCTTGGACGAGCGGCTGCCAAACGCCACCGGCTCTGCGGTGGTCGTGTCGATGGAAGGAACCCGCCCGATATTGGTCGAAATCCAGGCGTTGATGACGCCCACCATGTACGGCAACGCCAAGCGGACAAGCAGTGGCCTTGACCACAACCGCGTGTCGTTGATCATTGCGGTGCTGGAAAAGCGAGCCAACCTGATGCTGCAAAACCAGGACGCTTACCTGAAGGCGACCGGTGGGGTCCGGCTGGACGAACCGGCTATCGACTTGGCCATGGCGATGGCAATCGCCAGCTCGTACCGCGACTCGGAGATTTCCCCGACCGATTGTTTTGTCGGCGAGATTGGGCTGACCGGCGAAGTGCGCCGGGTTAATCGGATCGAGGACCGAATCAAGGAAGCAGCCAAACTCGGGTTCAAACGGATTTTTATTCCAAAGAATAATCTGCAGGGGCTGCCGGCACGTGATAAAATTAAAGTGATTGGCGTGGCCAGCGTGTCCGAAGCGCTGGACCGAGTCTTTGTAAAATAACTTGGAAAGGAGGAACGAGATGAAAAAACGTGTAATCAACATTTTGTTTGCGTTAATTGGGATCGGCGTTGGGGCAAGCGTTATGCCGCTATTTTGGGCGCTGTTAAAGCTCGACCAAACCACGTGGCTGAACAACGTCATCGTCGACAGCCTGATCGGCATTGTGGTTTTCTTGATGCTTTCGGAACTGCTTTCCGGCTGGATCATCCGCAAGCTTGACCAGGTCGAAAAGGCCATGAACGCAAAGTCACCATCGTTCCTGTTGTTTGGCAGTTTGGGTACCATCATTGGCCTCGTGTTTGCAGCCATTATTTCGATTTTCTTTTCCAGACTTCCTGGGCCTTTAGGCACTATTCTGCCGCTGATTTTGATGCTGGTGTTCGGCTACTTCGGGTTCCGCATCGGCACCACGCGCCGCGAGGAGTGGCGTCGCCTGTTTGGGGTGCGCAACCGGGATAAAAAGCCAGAGGACGGCGGCCAGTCAGTGCTGGATCGCAAGGCTGGCGAAAACTTCCACAAATACAAGCTGCTGGACACGTCAGTCATTATTGACGGCCGAGTGCAGGCAATCGCCAAGACCGGTTTTCTGGAAGGTACGCTCCTAGTCCCGACCTTTGTGGTCCATGAGCTGCAGCTGATTTCTGACTCGGCAGACGCCTTGAAGCGCGGCCGCGGGCGGCGCGGCCTGGATATCATTAACTCGATGAAAGAGGACCCGGAAATCAACGTCGAAATGTACGACGGCGACTTCGAGGACATGACCGAGGTCGACTCCAAGCTCCTGAAGCTGGCGAAAATGCTGGACGGGGTGGTCGTCACCAACGACTTCAACCTGAACAAGGTCGCCCAGTTTCAGAACGTGCCGGTGTTCAACATTAACGAGCTGGCCAACGCCTTGAAGCCGGACCTGATCCCTGGCGAAGGCATGACCGTCACCGTCATCAAGTCTGGGACCGAGCGTCAGCAAGGGGTCGCGTACCTCGAGGACGGCACGATGGTCGTGGTTGAAGACGGCCAGTACTTCATGAACAAGCCGCTGGAGGTCATCGTGACGTCTGCGATTCAAACTGCCGCGGGCCGCATGATTTTCGCTAAACCGGCGCATCAGCAGCAGTCACTTAAAGCCGAGGATGAAAAGCACGAGCAAAAGCCGACTAGCAAGCCTGGTAAAGCCAAAAAGTAACCGGAAAGTCCGCTGAAAACGCGGGCTTTTTATTTTGGAGAAATGAAAGGCCAAGCGCCTTGTGGTACACTAGCAATGCATGTTCTGGGCGCAAACCCGGGACGGGTACACGACACACAAAAAATGGAGGCATCATATTTTGTCAGATCGACCAATTCGGGTGCGTTACGCACCAAGTCCAACCGGCCACTTGCACATCGGCAACGCCCGCACGGCGCTGTTCAACTACCTGTTTGCCCGTCACTACAACGGGACGATGGTGCTGCGGATCGAAGACACCGACACCAAGCGCAACATTGCAGATGGTGAAAAAAGCCAGATCGATAACCTGCACTGGCTCGGGATCGACTGGGATGAAGGCCCTGACAAGGGCGGCGACTTTGGCCCGTACCGCCAGTCTGAACGCAAGGACATTTATCACAAGTACATCCAAGAACTGGTGGCCAAAGGGGACGCTTACGAGTCCTACAAGACTGAAGAAGAGCTGCAGGCCGACCGCGACGCGCAAAAGGCTGCCCACGAAGCCCCGCATTATGTCTACGAGTATGAGGGCCTGACTGAAGACCAGAAGCAGGCCAAGATCGCCGAGGCCAAGGCCAAGGGGCTGAAACCGGTCATTCGCTTCCACATTCCAGCCGATCACACGTATGAGTGGAACGACATCGTTAAAGGCGACATCTCCATTGATGGCAACACCATCGGCGGCGACTTCGTCATTGAAAAAGCCGACGGGATGCCGACTTACAACTTTGCCGTGGTCATCGATGATCACCTGATGCAGATTTCCCACGTCCTGCGCGGGGATGACCACATCGCCAATACCCCAAAGCAAATGGCGATTTACGAGGCCTTTGGCTGGGAGCCGCCGGTCTTCGGTCACATGACCCTGATCATCAACGGGGCCACGGGCAAGAAGCTGTCTAAGCGCGACGAGTCCGTGCTGCAGTTCATCGAGCAGTACAAGGAGCTCGGCTATCTGCCAGACGCGATGTTTAACTTCATCACGCTGCTGGGCTGGTCCCCGAAGGGCGAAGACGAGATTTTCACCCGCAAGGAGTTCATCAAGCTCTTTGACGAAACGCGCCTGAGCAAGTCACCGGCGCGCTTTGACCAAAAGAAGCTCGAATGGGTCAACAACCAGTACATCAAAAAAACCGATCCCAACGAGCTGACCGCGCTGGCCGTGGACAACCTGATCGAGGCCGGCCGGATTGCCAAGGATCCGGATCCCTCGACCATTGAGTGGGCCCGCCAGCTGATTTCCCTGTACATCCCGCAAATGAGCTACACTGGGCAGATCAGCGACTTGGCCACCATCTTCTTCGAACAGCCGAAGGACTTGGATGAAACCGACATGAAGGAGCTGGCCGACGACAATGCGCTGACTGTGCTCAAGCTCACGCAAGAGAAGCTGCGCGCTTTGCCGACCTTCTCTGCATACTACATCAACCAGGCCGTTTACCAGGTGCGGCTTGAGACCGGCGTGAAGGGCCGCAAGTTGTACATGCCAGTTCGCATTGCTACCACGCGCGAGATGCACGGGCCGCAACTGGCTGAGACCATCGAGTTGATGGGCCGCGAGAAAGTTCTCGCCAACATGGATTACGTCATCAACGCGCTGGAAAAATAGTTTTTGCTTGGCCGCTTGCCTATCGGTGAGCGGTTTTTGCGTGCAACCACGAAATCTGTCAGGTGTACAGGGCTGCTTTTCACGGGTAAAATGGTTGGATACGAACAGGGGGATGGACCATGGCAGCGGCAACTCCGCAAAGCATTCTAAAAGAAAAATTCGGCTACGACGACTTTCGGCCTGGGCAAGACCAGGCGATCCAGCGCGTGCTGAATCACGAAAACACGCTGGTGATCATGCCAACCGGTGGTGGCAAGTCGCTGTGTTACCAGATTCCGGCGCTGCTGCAGGCCGGGCTGACGGTCGTGGTGTCGCCGCTCATCGCGCTGATGAAGGACCAAGTCGACGCGCTGAACGCCAACGGGATCCCGGCGACCTACATCAACTCAACTGTTGATTCCCGCGAGGCCGAGCACCGGCTGGACCTGTCGGCCCGCGGCGAGTACAAGCTGCTGTATGTCGCGCCTGAGCGGCTAGAGCTCGGCGGCTTTTTGCAGGAGCTGGGTGATTTGCGCATCGACCTGCTGGCGGTTGACGAGGCGCACTGCATTTCGCAGTGGGGCCACGATTTTCGTCCCAGTTACCTGGAGCTGACACGCATTGCCCGGGAGCTGCCATCGCACCCAACGGTGATCGCGCTGACTGCGACGGCGACCACCCGGGTGGCCGACGACATTGGCCAGCGCCTCAGCATTCCGCAGGCCGGTTTCATCAATACCGGGTTTGCCCGGCCCAACCTCAGCTTTCAGGTAGTCAAGGGCCAGGATAAGGACGCTTACCTGCTCGACTATCTGAAGTTAAACCAGGATCAAAGCGGCATCGTGTACTGCGCCACCCGCAAAGAAGTCGAGCGGCTGTTTGGGCTGCTTGACCGCCACGGGGTTAGCGTGGCCAAGTACCACGCAGGAATGCCGGAAGTTGAGCGCAATGCCAACCAGGAGGACTTTCTGTTTGACCGCAAGCTGGTGATGGTCGCGACCAATGCGTTTGGGATGGGCATCGACAAGAGCAATGTGCGCTTTGTGATCCACGCGCAGGTGCCGGGCGACCTGGAATCCTATTATCAGGAAGCCGGCCGGGCAGGGCGTGACGGGCTCGATTCCGAGGCCATCCTGCTGTATGCGCCGAACGACTTGGGCATCCGCCGCTTTTTCATCGATCAAAGCGACGGTGATGAGGACTACAAGCAAAACGAGTATCGCAAGTTGCAGGTGATGAACCAATACGCCAATACGGGCGACTGCCTGCAGCAGTTCATTCTGCGGTACTTCGGGCAAACCTCCGAACCGTGCGGGCGCTGCTCAAACTGCCTGGACACGCGCGAGGCGGTGGACGTCACCGAGTCCGCACAGAAGGTCTTGTCCTGCGTGGTGCGGCTGCATGGCCGTTTTGGCAAGGGCATGGTTGCCGATGTGCTGGCCGGGTCCAACAATCAGCGCATCCGCCAGTTTGGCTTTGCGGAATTGTCCACTTACGGGCTGATGGCGAGTATGCGCAAGAAGGACATCAGCAGCTTTATCGATTTTCTGACCGCCGGCGGCTACCTGGAAGCGCAAGGCGGGCAGTACCCGACATTGGGCGTCACCCAGCTGGGCGCGGACGTGCTGCGCGGGGCGGCTAAGGTCTCACGCAAGCAGGCCGTCAAAGCTCACGCCAGCGTGGCGGTGGATGACGAGCTGTTCCAGAAGCTGCGCTCACTGCGCTATGAGCTCGCACAAAAGCAAAACGTGCCGCCTTACGTCATTTTCTCCGACGACACGCTGCGCCAACTGGCGCTATTGCAGCCGCAAGACGAGGCGCAAATGCTCAACGTCAAAGGCGTGGGCGAGGCCAAACTGAAAAAGTACGGCAAAGTCTTCCTGCAGGCGCTGGCGGCAAGCTAGTAACCCCAGACGTTATCGCGTAGAATAAAGAAGGCTGCGAAGGCAAGCGAGTTTAGCGAGTGGGCTAGCCTAGGTCAGCGGTTTGTCTGTAAGGCAGGCGAACCGCTGACCGTTGCTAGAACAGCTCGCGTTGCTTGCCTGAGCGCAACTAAGAAGGCTGCGAGGGCAAGCGGGTGAGCTAGCAGAGCTTGCCTTGGCACATCTAAGAAAGGGGCCATTTTATGCTTCAGCTATACAACACATTGACGCGGCAAAAAGAGCCGTTTAAGCCGCTCGTCCCTGGGGAAATCAAGATGTACGTCTGTGGCCCCACGGTGTACAACTACATTCATATCGGCAACGCCAGAAGCGCAATTGCGTTCGATACGATTCGTCGGTACTTTGAATATCGCGGCTACAAGGTGGATTACGTCTCGAACTTCACCGATGTTGACGACAAAATCATCAATGCGGCACACGAAACCGGCGAGGAGCCGCTAGCGCTTGCTCAGCGCTTCATTGACGCGTACATGGAAGACACAGCCAAGTTGAACATTGAGCCAGCCACGGCGCACCCGCGCGCCAGTGAAATGATCCCGGAGATCATCACGTTTGTCGCTGATCTGATCAAAAAGGGCTACGCCTACGAGGCCGATGGCGACGTATACTACCGCGCCCGCAAGTTTGCCCATTACGGCGAGTTATCAAACAAGAACGTTGACGAGCTAGAGCAAGGCGCTTCGCAGCACGTGGCCGACGCCGAAACCGCCCGCAAGGAGGATCCAATTGATTTTGCCTTGTGGAAAGCGGCAAAACCCGGTGAGATCTCCTGGGACTCCCCATGGGGCGCCGGGCGGCCCGGTTGGCACATTGAGTGCTCAGTCATGTCCACGACACTTCTGGGCAAGACCATTGATATTCACGGCGGCGGCCAGGACCTGGAATTTCCCCACCACGAAAACGAGATCGCCCAAAGCGAGGCCGAAACCGGTCAGAAGTTTGTCAACTACTGGCTGCACAACGGCTTTGTCACCATCGGCGAAGACGACGAGAAAATGAGCAAGTCGCTGGGCAACTTCATCACGGTGCACGACATTGTGAAGACGGTTGACCCGCAGGTGCTGCGCTTTTTGATGGCATCGACCCAGTATCGCCGGCCGATTCGCTACTCCGAGGCCGGCCTGAAGGAAGCTGGGCGCAACTTGGAACGCCTCAAGATCGCCCGCGACGCCATCAGCTACCGGCTTAAAGACGCGGCTGCTGGCACCGATTCGGCACTAGAGGCCAAGCTGGATGCGCTGGAGGCTGATTTTCTTGCCGCCATGGACGATGACATCAACGTGCAAAATGGTCTTGCCGTCGTGTACGAGCTGGCCAAGCTGATGAATGAAACCGCCGCTGCGCCGACTGTGGCGGCTGCGACCCTGCAGCGCATGCTGACCAAGCAGGCCGCTTGGCTTGTCATTTTTGGCGTGACCTTCAAGGAAGAACTGCTGGACGCCGACGTCGAGGCGTTGATCGCCGCCCGCAACGCCGCGCGCGCCGCCAAGGATTTTGCCAAAAGCGACCAGATCCGTGATGAGCTGCAGGCACAGGGGATTGTACTGGAAGATACCGCACAAGGAACGAGGTGGCGCCGCAAATGAGCGCAGATGCAAAACAATTGAACGGGATCGCCTTAGCTTACCTGGGAGATGCCGTGTGGGAAGTCTACGTGCGCCAGCATCTGCTGGACCGCGGTTTAGTGCGGCCGAACCAGCTGCAAAAGGCGGCCAAGTCGTTTGTGTCGGCGAAGGCCCAGGCAAAGCTGATTGACGGCATGGAGCGCCAATCGCTGCTGTCTGAGACCGAATGGGACTACTACAAGCGCGGCCGCAACGCCAAAAGTTACACCCACGCCAAGCACACCGATGTGGTGACTTACCGCATTTCGACCGGCTTTGAGGCGCTGTTCGGCTACCTGAAGCTGACGGACCAGGATGAGCGGATCGAGCAGCTGGCGCTTTGGGGCATTGATTACGTAGAAGAAGGAGGCACTGGCCATGGCCAAATCAAACCCGCGGAAAAATGATCCGCGCCGCGACCAACCGACGGATGAGACGCACCAGGACGAGTTTGTCTTCGGCCGCCACGCCGTTGAAGAAGCCCTGCGCGAAGGGTCGAACAAAACGATCAACAAGCTATTCGTGCAAAAGGATCTCAACTCCGATCCCGTGCGGGTGATTGTTGACAAGGCGAAAAAGCAAAAAATCCTCGTTTCGCAGGTGCCCAAGGTCAAGCTGGACCTGCTGACAGACGGCGGCAATCACCAAGGTGTGATGGTCGCCATGGCCCCGTATGCCTATGTGACCATTGATGACCTGTTTGACCACGCAGCCGGCCATGATCCGTTTTTCGTGATCCTCGATAATCTGGAGGATCCGCAAAACCTAGGCTCGATCTTGCGCACGGCCGACGCGGTCGGGGTCGACGGCATCATTATCCCCAAGCACCGCGCAGTCGGCCTGACCAGCACGGTCGCGAAGGTCTCGACTGGTGCGATCGAGCATGTTCCAGTCGCCCGGGTTACCAACCTGGCGCAGACCATCAAAACGCTCAAGGAGCGGGGGCTGTGGATCTTCGGCACCGCGATGGACGGCCAGGACTTTCGCCAGTGGAACGCCAAGGGTAAGGTCGCCTTGGTCATCGGCAACGAAGGCAAGGGCATCAGCCCCGGTCTGGCGAAGCTGATGGACGCGACCTTGACCATTCCGATGGTGGGTCATGTGCAGAGCCTGAACGCCTCGGTGGCGGCCGGGATCTTGATGTATCAAGGCTTCACCAGCCGCGGAGGCAAGTAGATGCGCCGGCACCTGCTGCTCGTGGACGGTTACAACGTGATCGGCAACTGGCCTGAGCTGGCCAAGCTTAAGGCCACCGGTCACTTTGCCGCCGCCCGGGACCGGCTGCTGGACATTCTGGCGGAATACCGCGCCCACGAAAATGCGGACATGATTGTGGTGTTTGACGCGATGTACGTGCCTGGCATCGGCGAGAACTACTCGAAATGGAACCTCAAAGTGGTGTTCACCCAGCAGGATGAAACCGCCGATTCCTATATCGAGCGGCTGGCTAACGACCTAAACGGGCCGTTGGTGCAGCTGTCTGTCGTGACCTCCGATCAGGCGGAGCAATGGACGGTGTTTTCTCGCGGGGCGCTGCGAATCTCGTCGCGCGAGTTTTATCAGGAGATTAAACGGTCAGAGCGCGAATTCAATCATTCCACGGATCCGTTTATCATGCGTGAGCCCAAGCGTAACCAAATCTGGAGCAAAGACCAGTTGAAAAAACTCGACCACGCCCGGCGCAAACTGACGCGCCGTGAGGCCGAGGACAAAAAGAATGGACACAAGTAAAAATGACGGCGCCTCGCAATCGCGAGGCGCCGTCATTTTGCTTCAATTTTGCGGGCGTTATTTCAGTAGCGCGTCTTTGACCTGAATCTTCTTTTTGATCAGGCCTTGTTCATAAAAGACATCGGCAATCTTCTGCTGCTCCTGGACGATGGCGTCGGTGACCGGCGTCATGGAGTAGGTGCGGCGCTCCACGTCAAGCTTGATGATTGCCTTGGAGAGCTTGAGCGTTTTGCTCAGCATATTGATCAGCTGGGTGTGGTGGGTGCGGGCCCAGGTCATATCTTGCCCCATGTACTTGATCAAGTCCTTCGAGATGGCCGTGTGCTTGGTGGCATAACTGCGCGTTGACACCACAAAGTCGCGGTTTTTCGCCAGGCCCTTGGCGTTGGTCAAAAGCTTGGCGTTTTGCTGGACCTGCGCGGTGGCGGTGTAGGGATCCCAGGTGACCCAGGCGTCGACACTGCCCTTGGCAAAGGCCACTGAGGCCGCGCCTTGATCCATGTTGACGAGCTTGACGTCGTTCAGCGACAGGCCGGCTTTGGCCAGGGTCTGGATGATGGCAAACTGAGCGGCTGTTCCCTTGGCGTAGGCGATACGCTTGCCCTTGAGATCAGCCAGTGAATTGATGCCGCTGTTCTTCTTGACCAGGACCCCGGTGCCGTACTCCTTGGATGCTCCAGCGCCGATGTAGACGAGGTCAAGCCCGTTGGCCTGGTTGACAACCGGCGGCGTGTCACCAAGGCGCGCGTAGTTGATGTTGCCGGACTTCAAGGCGGTCATCAGGGCGGCGCCATCTTGGAATTCTTTGAAGACGACCTGGTAGCCAGCCTTCTTCATTTTTTTGACCAGCTGGCCATGCTGGCGCGAAATGTCTGCCGGATCAGCCTTTTGATAGCCGATCACCACGCGCGTGAGCTGGTTCTTCTCGCTGCTGCTGGGCCGGGTCTGCGTGTAGCCGTAGCCGGCGATGGCCAGCCACGCCGCCAGCAGGACCAGCAGGACGCTGAGTTTGAGGCGTTTAGATTTCATGTTGTCCCTCCGCGATCCATTGCTTCAGCTGTGGGCGCAGGACCTTGCCGGTTTGGTTGCGGGGAAAATCGTCTAGGAAAATGACCCGCGTCGGGGCCTCAAACTTGGCCAAGTGAGTGCGCCCGTATTCAAGCAGAGCCTTGCGCTGAGCGTCTTCATTGGCGCCAGGCGTGGTGGAGACCACGACTGCGGTCACTTCTTCGCCGTAAAGCTTGTCCGGGGTCCCGATGACGCAGAGCTGGGCGATGAAGTCCAGTTCATCGAGGACGTTTTCGACATGTGCAGGAGCGACTTTTTCACCACCGTGGGAAATGATTTCCTTGGTGCGGCCCTTGACGAACAGGTAACCATCTTCGTCGAACTCACCCAGATCACCGGTCAAGAACCAGCCGCCTGTGAATGAGTCCGGGTGCGGATCAAGGTAAGCATCGATGACGTGATCACCGCGAATCGCGATTTCGCCCACCGTGCCCGGAGCGGCAGAAAAGCTGCCATCGGCGTGGTGGATCGCGACGTCGGTGCCGACCGGCTTGCCGGCTGAGCCAATTTTCGGCGCGTCAAACGGGTTGATGGTGCACTGACTGGAGGCCTCGGTCATGCCGTAGCCCTCAATAATGCGCGTGTTGAAGCGGTTTTGGAACTCCACCAGCTGATCTTCAGGCAGCGCGAACGAGGAGCAGCGCACAAATTCGAGCTTCACCTGGTCTTTCAGCTTCTGGTAGGCCGCGTTAGCCTTGTCGTTGAGCAGCAAAATCGAGATCATGGTCGGTACGACCGCCGTCCAGGTCACGCCGTCCTGGGCCATCCAGCCCCAGTAACGCGAGGCAGAAAATTTAGGGACGACGACAATTTTGGCATCGGCGTAACGCATCGCCAGGCCGACCATCACCTGTGAGTTGATGTGAAACAGCGGCATGGTGATCAACGCCACGGAATGATTGCTCATCCGGTTGCTTGGCGCGTCGTGGCTCGCGGCGTTGTACACAATACGCTGCGACAGGCCGACGCGCTTCGGCTTGCCGGTGGTGCCGGAAGTCGACATGATCAGGGCGATGTCTTCCTCACTTGGCGCACTGTGGTCCGGTTCGTCCTGCAGTTCCGCGGGCAGGGTGATCAGCACTAAGCTGGGAAAAGTCAGCAGCGACAGCGCCGTTTTGCGATAGCGCGCGCCGTGCAGCTGCTCGGCCATGGCCGGTTCAACGAGCATGGCCTGATAGTCGTGGCTGGTTTGGTCGGCCACCAGCTCAGACACTGGGGTGGTCGGTGACAAAGGGTGCACGGCGATGCCTTGTTGCCAGGCGGCTTGATCGATGGTGAAATAAGCAGCCGAGTTGGCCAGCGATACGGTCAGCACGTCGCCGCGGCCCAGGCCGGCAGCCAGCCAGGCCTGCTGCAGTGTTTGAACATCCTGATCCAAGTCCGCACCGGTGAACCAGCGGGCTAAGGAGAGGTCCTTCAGGATTGGGTCCTTGGCATGGCGCTGAGTTTGCTGTGCGAGTAAGTCATTGACACGAGTCATTTTGCGATTGCTCCTTTAGGTTTGCGATTCTTTTTCAAAATGTGCCACTGCGGCCGGCCAATCAGGATACCAAACGGCGGCACCTTGTAGAAGAACCAGGCCAGGGCGAAGGAAATGCCCAGCACCAGCGCGTAGCCGACCGGGATCAAGACCAGATACCCCCAATCAGGGAGGTGTAGGAACGGCATCAAATAACCCAGGATCGTCAGGCCAATGGTTTGATCCAGATAGATCCCAAAGGAGACTTTTGAGCCATTTTTGACGAAGGTTTCAACGCCCTTGGGAATGCCATGCCTGCGCCAGTCCGCATACTTCAACCCGATGAAGAACACCGTTAAGATCATGAAGGTGTCGTAAACAAACATGTAGGGTTGGTGCGGTGACACGGCATAGCTGTGTGCAAACCCCAGCACGTTGCGATTCCAGAAGTAGTACGGCACCGTGCCAAAGGACATGGCGATGGTGATGCCGATGACCCAGCGGTGCCACTTGCGCAGCCACGCGAGTACGGCGTTGTAGTGCAGGGAGACATACGTCCCGAAGATGAAGTAGAACTGATACGTGAAAACGTTGATGCCATAGGAGGCAATCCACCATGGCAGGTTTGAGCGGTCCATGAACTGGTAGCGGTACTTGATGAAGGTGACGATGGCCAGCTGCAGCAGTGCTGAAACGGCGAGAATCGCGTTGTGGTTTTTGACCTTCTTAAACAGCAGCACCATGAAGGGGAACAGGACATATAACTGCAAGGTAACCACAATGTAGTACAGATAGAACTGGTCGCCGTGCAGAATGGCTGAGGTCAATGTCGGCCAGAAGGTCTGCCAGGTAAATGGCGGCAGACCGAGCAGACAGCTGGCGACCAGCAGGATGATGTTCCACAGCAGGTATGGCCAGCCGGAGCCGGCGAAACGTTTTTTAAAAAACGTTGGCCAGTCGTTGCGGTGGTAGTAGTTGAGCGTCAGCACGAGCCCCGTGATGAACATGAAGCCCATTCGCGTGAAGTGGATCAGCAAGTGGGTCGCAAGCAGCGACATGTGCGCCCAGCCGTTCGCATCGGTCATCGCGTGGGTAAAGGCGGTCGTCGTGTGGTTGAGCAAGACCCCGAAGATGAAAATGATGCGCATGATATCAACTTCGTACAGGTATTTGCGTTTTTTCTTAGGGGCCGTTTCAGCCAAGCCGTTCACCTTCCTTTGCCTCGTCTGTCTCATCGTCGGGGGCCAGAATCACCCTGAGCACTTTGTCGGCCACGCGGGCCACGGTTTCCGGACTTTCACCCTTGGCGCCGGGCGTTTCGAACACGGCACGACCGTTTTTGACCACGATGACGCGGTTGGCCATACGGGCCGCCTCGTCAACGTCATGGGTGATGAGCAGGGTGGTCAAGTGACTGGCGTCGCAGATTTTGGTGATGAAACTCTGCATGTTGCGGCGCGTCAGGGCGTCCAAGGCGCCAAGCGGTTCGTCGAGCAGCAGCAGCTCCGGATCCGCCATCAGTGCACGGGCCAGCGCCAGGCGCTGCTTTTGGCCACCGGACAGTTCGGTGGGGTAGGTCTCTTCAAAGCCAGCCAAGCCGACCGCTGCGAGCGTTTTTTTCGCCCGGACCTGGACTTTGGCGTCATGGGCCGCGAATGACACGTTGTTCAGCGTGGTCATCCAGGGCAGCAGGCGGCCATCCTGAAACATCACGCGGGTCACCAGATTTGCGTCGGCGTACTCGATGGTGCCTGCGGTCGGCTGCTCAAGTTGGGCGATCAGGCGCAGCAGTGTACTTTTGCCGCCGCCGGACATCCCGACCAAGGCGACAAACTCGCCGGGTTGCAGGTCGAAAGACACGTCGCGCAGCGCATGATTATCGCCGTATTGTTTGTAAATGTGAGAAAGTTTGACGACGGCCTTAGTCATTTGCCGCACCGCCTTTCGTTTGCCAGTCCAGGCACAGATCTTCCAGCGCCTTGGCGATCAGATCCGAGACTTTGCCCAGCAGCGCGTAAATCACGATGCAGAGCAGGACGGTTTCCATGTCCATGAATTCCTGGGCGTTGCTGGCCATGTAGCCAATGCCTGAGTTAGACGAAATGGTTTCCGCCACGATCAATGTCGTCCACATCACCCCTAAGGCGTACCGCACCCCAACGAGGATGGTCGGCAGGGCCCCAGGAAAAATGATTTTGGTGAACAGCTGACGTTTGGTCAACCCGTACGACTTGCCCATTTCGATTAGGTTGGGATCGACGCTGGAAATGCCGTGGAAGGTGTTGATGTAAATCGGGAACATGACGCCGATGGTGACCAGCGAGATTTTGGCTGTTTCCCCGATGCCCAGCAGAATGATGACAAGTGGGATCAAGGACAGATGAGGAATGTTGCGCAGCATCTGGATGGTGGAATCAAACAGCAGCCGGCTGATCTTGGACAAGCCATTGGCGAGGCCCAAAACAAAGCCGGCCAGGCCCCCAATCACAAAGCCGGTGGTGGCGCGGTAAAGCGAGATGCTGATGTTTTTCGGCAGCTCGCCGGTTTGCCAGAGGCGTACACCGTCTTGCACCACCGCGAGCGGCGAAGGCAGGAGCTTGGAGTTGACCCAACCCGCCGTTGCGGCCAGCTGCCAGATCAAAATCAGGATGACTGGAATCAACCACGGCAGCAAATTATGCCAGTTAACATGAAAAGACCGCGGTTTTCCCGCGGACGACTCGGACGTTTTGTCCATGAGTGTATCCCCCTTAAGCCTGATGAAACAAGGCTACCGATGAAACTTGAATATTATGTGAAAATATTAAGAGTTAGCTAAGTAGGCACTGATAAAAATCATTTTAAGCCTTCCCAAAATGAATGTAAATGCTTTGGGCACGGCGTTTTAACAGCTGCCAGCCGGGTTAAGAAATAATGCCTTGTTCCCGTCTCGCGATGGCGCCGCGTGAAAACCTAGCCTGACGCCCTGTGTGGCTGGTCGCACTGGGACCTTATCGCAGGGGTCATGTAAAAATTGAAAATGTTTTTGTGAAATGCGCTCGCAAACTTGGCTAATTCAACCAGTAAAGTCTGTTGTGATGGGGCCCACAATTGCGCAACATTTTCTCACAATCTTTGCCAAACGCCTGTTTTATAGGCAATCAGTTAACGCCTTGATACAATGAAACCGCTTTTAAAAAATCAGGGGGAGGCGTCGATATGACACCTGAGGAGTTGGAAATGATCCGCGGTGCCGCCACGGATTCGGAAATGTTTAAGCAAGTCTTCGATCAGTACAAACCGATGGTGCTGCGGATCATCACGGCTTATTACATTCGCGATTACACCCGTGACGACTGGCTGCAAGAAGCCAGAATTGCGATGCTCAAGGCGATCTCGCATTACGACGGGACAGCCGGCTCGAAGTTTGGCCCGTTTTACCGGATGGTGCTGCTGTCACACATTCATTCGCTGCTGCGCAAGCATTTAGCCCAGAAGCGGTCGGCAGACACGAACGCCATGGTCATGGCCAATCCCGGGGCGATTTTGCCGCCCAGTTTTGCCTCTGGGCAGCGCATCGAAGATAACTTGGTCCTGCGCTCTCAGCTGGGCGAGTACGTGGCGCAGCTGAGTCCACTGGAGCGGCGCGGCCTGCAGATGGTGCTGGAAAATTCCGATGCGGCCACCAGACGCGCTTATCGGCGAGCCATCGAACGCAGTAAGCTGAAGTTGACCCAATATTTCTCGGCCCAGATGAACTGACACAAAAACACCCCTTCACGGCGATCTTACTGAATCGCAGTGAAGGGGTGTTTGGCTTGCGAGGGACTCAGACTGGCGTTAGCTTTGCCGAGTCAACAGTTGTTTGGTCAGGCGAATTAAAGTCGCCCGGGCCGGTTGATCCGGCAGGCTGGTCAGACCGGCCACTGCCTTGTCGGTATACTGCGCGGCCAAAGCCTGCGCCTTGGAGACCCCGTCATAGCGCGTGATCAGGTCTAGCACGCTTGTCACATCCGCGTCGGTCATTGCGGCACGTTTATTCAACAGCGGGGCGAACTCGGCCTGGTGGTCGGCCATCGCCATAATCAGCGGGGCCGAGTACACCCCTTGGCGGATGTCTTCGTGAACGGGTTTGCCCATGGCAGCGTCGGTACTGGTGTAATCCAGAATGTCGTCCATCAGCTGGAAGGCAATGCCAATGTTCAGGCCAATGGCTTCACATTTTTTGGCAAAGTGGAGGGACTGACCGCTTTCGTAGGCCCCGATGAAGGCCGCCAGCGCAAATAACTGTCCAGTTTTACCTGTGACTTGCTCGGTGTAGTCGGCAATGGTCATGTCCACGTTGAAGCGCCGCGCCATCTGGGCCATTTCACCATTGAGTATGCGTTCCATGGACGCAGAGTCCTGTTGAACTGAGCGCAGGTCAGAGGCGTAATGGGCAATCAGCTGAAAGCACACGACGAAGAGGTAGTCACCGGCGTAAACCGCGACGTCGTTGCCAAATTGCGCAGCAATCGTCTTTGTCCCGCGGCGCACCGGTGCTTTGTCGATCACATCATCGTGGATTAACGTGGCCGTGTGCAGCGTCTCGACGGCCGCAGCCAGGGCGATAATTTTCTCGTGATCCGTTTCGTGGAACTGACTGAACAGCAGGCAGTAGGCGGGGCGGAGCAGCTTGCCGCCGGCGTTGATCATTTGGACTAGGGCCTTGGCGACGGCCGGATTATCGGGATGAATGTTTTGATCGATCAAATCAAGCGTGGCGGTCAGGTCGGGGGCAAGTGCCGGGTAATCCTGCCACATGGCATGGATCTTCATGATTGACTCCTTTTTTTGGTGTGGTCAAAGCGCAGTCGTTTCAGCGTGTCAATGTGTTCAAAGAGGAAGTTTGCGGCAATGCCGACCGCCAGTCCGGCCAGGATGCCCATGAACGACAGCACTGGCAGGTAAAGCATCACGGTCCAGCTTTGGGCGATCAGACAGGCGACTAGCAGCTGGCCGACGTTGTGCAAAATGCCGCCAGCTGCCGAAATGCCGATCATTGACACCCGTTTGTCACCCAACTGTTTGATCAGCAGCATCCCCAGCCACGACAGCAGTGCACCAGCACCGCTGTACATGAAGGTCGAAAGCGTCCCCCCGAGCAGCGTGGTCAAAAGCAGGCGCAGCAGCATCAGCAAGAAGCTGTCAGACACGCTCATGGTGTACAGCGACACGATGGTGATCAGGTTGGCCAGGCCCAGCTTGGCGCCAGGGGCGAAGGCGAACGGAAACGGGATCATTCGCTCCAGCAGGCCAATAATGACGCCCTGGGCGCAAAGTAGTGCGATGTAAATGACTTGGCGGGTGCGCGCCGGCCGATACACGCGCGGCTTCATTCTGTCACCATCCCGCCGCCGCTATCGCCGGTGCTGGATTTGATCTCGACCAGCAGTTTGTGCGGTAGGCACACGATGGTCTGACCGGGCTTTGAAATCCTGCCTTTTTTCACACAGACTTGGTCTGGACAATTGGCGTCGATGATCTGGATCTGATCGCCGGTCGTCACGATGTCGTTGTATTCGTTGCCTGCTTGGTAGTGGTAACGGCTGGTGCCGTGGTGGCCAGTGAGCTGAATCTGATACACGCGCTTGCCATTGTGGGTGACGTAGGCGGTCAGCGTCCGGCCGCTGCCTGGTTGGCTCTGGGCGGCCTGCTGGCGGGCAAAGACCACATATGGGATGAAGGAGGCGGCCAGCAGAAGCACAATGATGATGATGTCGCCTGGGCGAATCATTTTGAGATACTTATTGTGCGTCATACCAGCTGCCTCCTTTGTCAGTTTTTCAAAAAGCAACGGAGTCGGCCGCAGTCGACTCCGCCAAATAAAAAGGTTCCGAGGCTTAGTCTACCCCAGAACCCTTAGGCCTGGCAACGTCGCCTATTTAGGCGTATCGCTGCCGTACAACGCCTTTGGTGTGCCGTACCACCACTTGCCGAAGGTCTTCTGCAGGTAAGGGACGACCCACTTGTCTAAGCCGAATGCACGGCCTGAGCCGTTCATCACGGCAATGGCCATTGGAATCATCCAGATGTTGACCCAGTAGAACATGCCGCTCAGGCAGAAGATGATGGTGAAGGCGACAGACACCGCGCCGCTCAGCCAGGTGAACAGGCCAGCAACCAGTGCCAGGCCAATCAGAATCTCAATAATCGTCATCGACTTTTGCATGAAGAAGGCGACGTCTTGGTTTGGAATCATCGCTTTGGTGATCGTGTACATCCAGTTTGGCATCTTGTCAAAAACCATCATTGGTTCCTTCCCATACTGGTAGGAAAGGGAGAAGACGGTTTTGGCGGCTGGCGCTGCGGCCTTGGCCGCACCACTAGCAGCAGAGGTGGCGTCGGCGCCGGCGGCAGAAGCACCGCTGGTCGTCGCCGGTTGCAGCCAGTCAAACGGCAGGCGCAGCTTGTCGAGGAACCAGGACTCTTTGCCTGAGACCTTGCCAGCGCAATCAACCAGCCACATCAGGCCCAGGAAAATGCGGGACGGAACCGCCCAGAGCACATTGCCTTGGCGGGAAAGGTGGCCGCGCATCAAGTTGCGGTCGTTCTTGGTGCGGAAGAACTCGTGCATCATGTACTGGAAGAAGTAATAGCCCGAGTAGTTCTGCAGGAAGTACAGCATATTGACCAGGTGCTTCATCAGCATCGCGAAGAACCCGGAGAGATGGAAGATGTTCATCAGGTTGGCCACGCCGTAGCGGGAACCCAAAGACACCATGAAGCCAGAGTAGGATGCCTTGTAATCCAAGTCGCCGGCCTTGCCGGCCATTTTGCTTTCAATGTTGGTCAGCGCGGTTTTGGCACCAGCTTCGGCACCTTGCACGATTTGCGGCTCGCCGCGATCCGAGTTGCCGCCGAAGAACGAAACATCCCCCACGACGTAGACATCCGGGTCATCCTGACTTTCCATGTGCGAGTTGACCACAATGCGGCCGGCACGCGCCTGGGTGAGGCCGAACTGGGCAGCTTCGTCAGTCGCCTTGACGCCGGCCGTCCAAATCAATGTTGAAGTCGGGTAGGTCGAGCCGTCTTTCAGGTCGACGTGATCCTCGTGAACGCCAACCACACCGGTGTTCTTCATGACCTTGACGCCTTTTTTAAGCAAATAGCGCTCCGCTTTGTTGGCATCCGAGCGGTCGAGCATGTTCATGATCGTCGGCGCCATTTCCATCAGCGTGAACGTGATCTCGCTAGGGTCAAGCTTGTTTTCCTTGGCCAAGCTGTCGCGCCAGTCGCGCAGTTCACCGATCGTTTCGGTCCCGGTGAAGCCAGAGCCGACAACGACGATGGAAAGCAACGCCTTGCGCTTTGCTGGATCGTGCTCCTCAGCACCGCGCCGGACCACGTCTTGGATATGCTTTTTCAACGCAATGGCGTGTTCCCAGGAGCCCAGGGTAAAGCCGTAATCTTTCACGCCCGGGGTGCCGAAGTCATTCGGTTGTGAGCCGATTCCCAGCATCACGTAGTCGTATGGGTAGGCCCCGTGCTTGGTCTTGACCAGTTTCTTCTCGCGGTCGATGGTGGTCGCCGTGTCCGTGACCAGCTTGACGTTCTTGCGCCGTGCAAACAAGCGCTGCAGGTCGTACTGGATCGCATCTTCCGGGACGCGATCGGCGGCGACTTCGTGCAGTTCCGTCATGTAAGTGAAGTAGGAGTGGCGGTCGATCAGGGTGATCGTCACGTCCTTGTCTTTCTTAAAATGCTTGGCTAATCGTTTCGTCGCGTAGACGCCCGCAAACCCGGCCCCCACGATGACGATATTTTTTTGCGCCATGGGTAACACTCCTTAGATGTGAATAATTCCGCAAATCAATTAAATTGCAATGCTAATTATACATTTAAAACCCGGTTGTTGTCCATGAATTCGCGCAAGGCTGGTAACCGGTTACCGAAGGTCATCAGGGTGGTGCCTAATTCATAGAGACAACGAAAGCGGTGGGGTAAGAACAATGGAAACGAATTCCTACAAAATGAGAAAGACCTGATAAATGTTCGGCTTTTGTTGATTTTTGCCACTCGGGTGTTTACACTTGGTTTGTGTGAAATGTAACACAAAGTTCCTAATATTTTTCAAAAGGGGTATCGGAAAATGAAATTATCTAAGACTTTGGCAAGCATCTCCATCATCGCAGTCTCTGCTTTGACGCTGGCCGCTTGCGGCAGCAACTCCAGCAGCAAGGATTCCTCGTCCAGCAAGACGACGACCTCCAAGACGGCCAAGAAGTCCTCATCCAGCGCGAAGGCGCAAAAGCAAACCGCTGGGGCGCCGCTTAAAGATGGGGATTACACGCTTGCCGAAACCGGGTACGACCACGGTTACAAAGTCGAGATGGGCATGACCGTTGCCGATGGCAAGATCACCAAGACCACCTATGACTACGTGGACAAGGACGGCAAGTCCAAGACCAAGGACACCGAATACGAAAAGACGATGAAGAAGCAAGCTGGTGTCGGTCCTAAGGAATACATTCCGGCCCTGAACAAGTCCTTTAAGAAGAACGGGACGAACACCAACGCCATTGACGTCGTTTCTGGTGCCACCGATTCCAGTTTGACCTTCAAGAACTACGCCCAGCAGCTGGTTCAGGCCGCGCAGGCGGGCAACACCAAGAAGATCGAAGTTCAAAACACGGCGAAGTTGCAGGATGGCACTTACACGCTGGAGCAGGAAAATTACTCTCACGGCTACCGTACTGTCTTCTCCATCGTCGTTTCTGGCGGCAAAATCACGCAAAGCAAGTACGACAATGTGGACAAGAACGGCAAGTCCAAGACTCAAGATGCCGAGTACGAGAAGAGCATGAAGAAGGTCAACAACGTCGGCCCTAAGGAATACACCGAAAAGCTCAACGCTGCCTTGGTCAAGACGCAAAAGCCTGCCGAAGTCGATGTGGTTTCCGGCGCGACTGAAAGTTCCGATACCTTCATCCTTTACGCTGAACAGCTGATCAACGCCGCTCAGGCCGGCAACACGACACCAATCAAGGTTTCTAACATCGTGTACGCCGAATAATTTTTCAATCAAGCGCGAAAGCAGTGTCCTCGCGGATGCTGCTTTTTTTATGGCTGGGCCGTTATAATAGAAGAAAACGTGAAGGGATATTAATATGAAAAAGAGAGTGAAGGCACTCATCGCCCTGCTGGCGCTGGCCCTGCCGCTTGCCGCCTGCGGACAGCAAGCGGCGCCCAAGCCAAAACCCGCCGCCGTGATCCAGACGCCGCATCAGGATACCGAATTTTTGATGGGCACTGTGGTTACGCTCAGCGTCTACAACAAGGGCAAGGCCGGCGCGGTCGATGATGGGTTTGCCCGGGTCAGGGCGCTGGCCAAGAAGATCACCGTCAACCAGAAGGGCTCTGAGGTCGACGCGGTCAACAACGCGGCCGGCGAAAAACCGGTCAGGGTGTCCGATGATGTGTTCCGCCTGATCCAGTACGCCAAAAGTTATAGTGAACGCTCTAACGGCGCATTCGACCTGGCGATCGGGCCGGTGACCAGCCTGTGGCACATCGGTTTTCCCGATGCCCGCAAGCCTGCGCAGGCGGAAATCGACCGGGTGCTGCCGCTGGTCCATTACCAGGATGTGGTGCTGAACGCCAGCAAACAGACCGTTTACCTGAAGCAAAAAGGCATGCAGCTGGATTTGGGCGGAATTGCCAAGGGCTTCATCACCGACGAGGTGGTCAAGGTGTTCAAAAAAGATGGCGTCAACACCGCCATCATCGACTTGGGTGGCAACATTTTCGTCATGGGTCACAGCCCGAAGGCCACCAACCGGCCGTGGACGGTGGGCATTCAAGACCCCAAGAAGCCGCGCGGCACTTCGATTGGCACAGTGCCGGGCGCAAACATCACCGTCGTGACCTCTGGAATCTACGAGCGGCACCTGGTGGTGGATGGCCACAACTACTCGCACCTGATGAACCCGCGCACTGGCTACCCGTTTGAAAACAACTTGATGGGCGTGTCAATCGTGACGAAAAAATCCGTCGATGGGGATGCGCTGTCCACTGCGACCTTTGACAAGGGCCTGCGCGGCGGCATGGCCTTCATCGAAAAGCAAAAGGATGCCGAGGCCATTTTCATCACCAAGGACAAGAAGGTTTACGTCTCCAGCGGCCTCAAGGGTAAATTTCAACTGCTAAAGAATTCGGGGTACCAGCTAGCCACACTGAAATAAACGATTTGGGGGAGTTTGATGTCAGTCCAAAACTTTTTTACGCTCGTTGAAGCTCGCACCAAGCTCGCCAGCATTTTGCCATTCGGCGTCGGCACGCTGTTTGCACTGGTGTATTTTCACCAGTTCAACGGCGTGAACACGGCGCTGTTTTTCGTCGCGATGCTGGCGTTTGACATGATGACCACGGCCCTGAACAACCTGATGGACTACCAAAAGGCCAAGGATGAACAGTACCGCCGCACGGTCAACATCATTGGCACTGCCCAACTTTCGGTCGGTTTGGTGCGCTGGGTGGTGATTGCGCTGCTGGCCGTCGCCGCCGGGCTGGGGCTGGTGTTGAGTGCCCGCACGGATTGGCTGTTGCTGCTGGTCGGGGCGGTGTGCTTTGCCATTGGCATTTTCTACACGTTCGGGCCGCTGCCGCTGTCTCGTCTGCCGTTGGGGGAGGTATTTTCCGGGCTCACCATGGGGCTGGGGATCCCGTTTATCGCCACTTATATCAACGTCGATGCCCAGGCACTGCTGAACCTGAAACTGGCCTGGCCGACGCTGAGTCTGACTGGCAACTGGCTGGCGCTGTTGACCCTGGGGCTGGTGTGCGTGACCCCGATGGCCACGATTGCAAATGTCATGCTGGCCAACAACATGTCCGATTTGGCCGAAGATGAGCGCAACCACCGCATCACACTGCCAATGTACTTGGGCAAAAAGTACGCCGCCTGGCTGTACACGTTTCTGGCGCTGGTCGGCTTTGCGGCAGTCATAGTGGCAGTTACCCTGCGCCTGCTGCCGTGGCCGCTGCTGCTGGCCCTGCTGCCGCTGCCGCTTGCGGTATGCGATGCACGCCGCTTCACCGCGCACCCGGACAAGCGCACCACCTTCAGCCTGGCCCTGCGCACCCTGACGCTCGCAAACCTGGCGCTGATGCTGGGGCTAGTCGCCAGTTTGGGGGTGAGCCGATGAAGGAGAGCACACACCAATCGTTTCGGCCACTGACCTGGCCGCTGTTCTTCGAGCTGATTCGCCTGCCGGCCAAGCTGTGCAGCTTCTTGCCGTACCTGTTCGGTATCTTGTACGCCTGGTGGGGGTTTCACCAGTTTAACTGGGTGAATTTGCTGGTGTACTTTGTCGGCCAGATGAGTATTGCCTTATTTGTGACCGGGTTTAACAACGTGCAGGACTATTACAAGGCGAAAGACGAGCACTACCGGCAGACGCAAAACATTATCGGCCGCGAGCATTTAGCTCCGCATCGCATTTTGGCCTTGATGGGGCTCTTCCTGACAATCGCGGTTGGCGCCGGCTTGGTGTTGGTTTGGCGGACTAATCTCAGCCTGCTTCTGATCGGTGGGGCCGCGATTTTCGTCGCGATCTTTTACACCTTCGGGCCGGTGCCACTGTCGCGCATCCCCTCGGGCGAGCTGCTGTCCGGTACCGTGGAAGGCTTTGGCGCGGTGTTCATCGCGGTGTTCGTCAACATTGTGCCTCAGCCAATCATGCTGACGCTGACTGGCAGCCGCTTTGTGTTAAGCGGCAACGTGCCGCTGGTGCTGGAGCTCTTTTTTCTGGCGCTGCCGATCGTCATTCTTGACGGCACCATCATGTTCGCAGACAACATTTGCGATTTGAAGCAGGATCAGCGCAATCAGCGCTTCACGCTACCGTACTACCTTGGGAAAAAGCGAGCGCTGGCCATTTACCCATGGCTGCCCGCCGCGGCCTACCTGGCCATCGTGCTGGCCGTCGGGTTGAGGATGCTGCCGGTGCCAGTGCTCTTGGTGGCGTTTATGTGGCCACGGGTGCGTCGCAACATTGACGCTTTTCTGGCCGTGCAGGACAAGGCGAAAACCTTCAACACCGCGGTGGCCAACCTGCTTTTGACCTTCGGCAGCGAAACAGCACTCTTGCTTCTGTGCATCCTGATCGACCTTGCAGTGCCTGGGCTTTTCTGATACCATAGTTGGAAGCTAGGAGGGCTCATTATGTCCGTAAAAAAAGTCGCCTTGGCCTGCAGTGTCTGCGGACACCGGAACTATTACGTCCCGGAAAACCCGCGCCGCACGCAGCGCCTGGTGTTAAATAAGTATTGTAAGTATTGCGGGCGCCAGACTGAGCACCGCGAGACGAAGTAGGAGGCAGCAGTTATGAAGTTTATCAAAAGTGTGATTCACGAGATGTCGCTGGTCACCTGGCCGACCGCCAAGGAAACTCGGCGCGACACCACCACCGTCATCATCACGTCGATTCTGTTTGCCGCTTACTTTGCCCTAGCAGACTGGGTCATCCTGTTGGTCCTGAAGGCGTTCATTTTTTAATCTTGATATCAAGACTTGCTCTGGCGTATACTGGGGTCAGCGCAAAAACCGAAGCCTCTTGGCGACGGTTTTTTATTTGTCATCAAAAAGGAGAAAAACAATGGCTGAATCAGCTGAAAAGCTCTGGTACGTGCTGCACACCTACTCTGGTTACGAAAACAAGGTCAAGGCGAACCTGGAGTCTCGGGTCACCTCAATGAACATGGAAGACTACATTTTCCAAGTGATTGTGCCCGAAGAGGAAGAACACGAGAAAAAGGACGGCAAGGACAAGGTCAAGATGGAGAAGGTTTTCCCTGGCTACGTGCTGGTCGAAATGGTCATGACCGACGAATCCTGGTTTGTTGTCCGTAACACCCCAGGGGTTACCGGCTTTGTCGGCTCGCACGGCGGCGGCTCCAAGCCAAACCCGCTGATGCCTGACGAAGTGGCGACCATTTTGCACTCACAGGGTATGGCCACCACACACTCCACGCTGTCCTTTGAAGTCGGCGAGACGATCACCATCATTGCCGGTGCGTTTGCCGGCATGAAGGGCAAGATCACCGCCAACGACCCGGACAAACAAAAGCTGAAGGCGACCATCAATATGTTTGAGCGTGAAGTCGCCGCCGACTTGGACTACGACCAGGTCGACAAACTTTAAGATGATCTGGCTCATTGTAATCGGGGGTGGGGCGTTAATCGCCTTCGCCCTCGATTTTTATGGTTTAGGGCACCCGGACAGGCAGCGCAAGGTTGACGTTGCCGATCGCGTACCCACGCTGTTTGTGCCCGGAGAATTTGGCACGCGTTACACGTTTGGCCACATGCTGCGGCGGCTGCCGGTGGACAAGCAGGTCGTCGCCCTGGTCCGGCAAAACGGCTCGGTGCACCTGCGTGGGCGCTTGGCGTTTGGCCCGCACGTGGCCGTTCAAGTGCTGTTTGCCGATAAACGGGTGCAGCCGGCAGCCCAGCTGATCGGGGTGAAGCGGGTGATTGCGGCGCTGCAGCAGCAGGCACCGTTTGCTGCAATCAACTTAGTGTCCCACTCGATGGGTGGAATCACGACGGTGCTTTACACCGTCAGCCGGCCAGCAGTGCCGGTCCGGGCGCTGGTCACACTGGCGGCGCCGTACAATGACACTGCGCTGGCCACTCCGGGTAAAGTCGTCAACTGGCCCCTTGGGCCGGCGGGGCCGAGTCAGACCACGCCGGTGTACGAATTTTTCCGCGCGCATGTGGCTGACCTGCCTGAAACTTTGCAATGGTTGAATGTGGCCGGCGATTTATTCAACGGGTCACAGCACGACGGGGCGGTGGGCATTAACTCGGCGCTTTCGATTCGCTATCTGGCGCAAGACCACGTCGCACGGTATGCCGAAGTCGTGATCCGCGGGCCGCGGGCGGCCCACAGTTTGCTGCACGAGAATCGCCTGGTCGACGCAGACGTCGCGACGTTCCTGTGGCCGCTGCAGCTCAAGGCCTGAGTGGTGCGATAGTCCTTGCTTTTGAGCCTGAATCATGGTAACTTAGTCGAGTATGTTTTGGCATACGCGTGGGAGGGCAAAATTACCTTGCCCATCATGACCACATCACGGACTTAAGGAGGTTATGTTTCGTGGCTAAAAAAGTAGCAAACATTGTTAAACTCCAGATCCCTGGGGGCAAAGCAACTCCAGCTCCGCCTGTTGGCCCTGCTCTGGGTCAAGCTGGGATCAATATCATGGGCTTCACCAAGGATTTCAACGCGCGGACCGCAGACCAAAATGGGATGCTGATTCCAGTTGTCATCACCGTGTACGAAGATCGTTCCTTTGACTTCGTCACCAAGACCCCGCCGGCAGCGGTTCTTCTGAAGAAGGCCGCTGGCGTAGAGCACGGCTCTGGCGAACCGAACACCAAAAAGGTTGCGAAGGTTACCAAGGACCAAGTGAAGCAGATCGCGGAAACGAAGATGCAAGACCTTAACGCCGCAGATGTAGAAGCTGCGATGCGCATGGTTGAAGGGACAGCACGTTCCATGGGCTTTGAAGTCGAAGGCTAATGCATGTCCGGATCTTCAGCGAAAGCTGAATGAATCAAGTGGAAGGGCTTCGGCCCGCTGACCACATTTGCAAGGAGGAAAATTCCAGTATGGCTAAGAAAGCAAAGAAGTACCAAGACGCTGCTAAGCAGGTCGACGCCACTAAGGCGTACACCCCTGAGGACGCAGTTGCTTTGGTCAAAAAGATCGATTTTGCCAAGTTCGACGCAACCGTTGAAGTGGCATACAACCTGAACATTGATGTTAAGCAGGCTGACCAGCAGATCCGTGGCGCTCTTGTGCTGCCTAACGGGACTGGTAAGACGCAGCGCGTCATCGTCTTCGCCGAAGGCCCGCAAGCGCAGGCTGCCCAAGACGCCGGTGCCGATGAAGTCGGTTCTGACGACTTGGTTAAAAAGGTTCAAGACGGCTGGCTCGACTTCGACGTTGCTGTTGCAACACCACCGATGATGGCCAAAGTTGGTCGTTTGGGCCGGGTCCTCGGGCCAAAAGGCTTGATGCCTAACCCGAAGACCGGCACCGTGACGATGGACACCGCGAAGGCGGTCAACGACGTCAAGGCTGGGCAGGTCGCATACCGTGCCGACAAGGCGGGTATCGTCCACGCCCCGATCGGTAAGGTTTCGTTTGACGACGCTAAGCTCATCGAGAACTTCAAGGCGCTTAACGACACCATCGTCAAGGCGCGGCCGGCATCAACCAAGGGTGTTTACATCCAAAGCTTGACGTTGACTTCAACCTTCGGCCCTGGGGTCAAGGTTGACGTTTCGGCATTCTAAACAAGCAATTCAATCAACACCGACTTCTTTTGGAGAAGCCGGTGTTTTTTTCTGAAAATTTTTCCTGTCAAATTTTGGCCAAAGGGTGTCACGCTGGGGGTTTTGTGCGCTGAAAACAGCAGATTTTAAATGTCCATGATATGGTGAGTGTGTATAAATCGGCAAAACGGGAGGTTTAAGATGACAACTGAACAAAAGCCAGGACCCATCGTCCAGTATCAGGACGTGAATAAGGTATACCGCGGCGGTAATGTGGCGGTTGAACACATCACTTTGACCATTGACCAAGGGGATTTTGTCTGCCTGATCGGCACCTCGGGCTCGGGGAAGACCACGACCATGCGAATGATCAACCGCATGCTGGAGCCGACCGGCGGCACCATTTTGTTTAAAGGCCAAGACATCCACAAGCAAGATCCGGTGGCTCTGCGCCGCCACATCGGCTACGTGATTCAAAACATCGGGCTCATGCCGCACATGACGCTGTACGAAAACATTACCTTAGTCCCGAAGCTCCTGAAGTGGCCGGAAGAGAAGCGGCGCGCCAAGGCGGAAGAGCTGATCAAAATGGTCGACCTGCCAGTCGATTACCTCGACCGCTACCCGGCTGAGCTTTCCGGCGGGCAGCAGCAGCGCATCGGCGTAATCCGCGCGCTGGCCGCTAATCAGGATCTGATCCTGATGGACGAGCCGTTTGGCGCTCTGGACCCGATCACGCGTGAAAGTTTGCAGGATCTGGTCAAAAATCTGCAGCAGAAGCTGGGTAAGACGGTCGTGTTTGTGACCCATGACATGGACGAGGCCCTGAAGCTCGCCACCAAGATTGTGGTCATGGATGGCGGCCACATTATCCAAACTGCGACGCCGACCGAGCTGCTCCAGCACCCTGCGACCCCGTTTGTCCGGGAACTGATCGGTGAGGAGCGGCTGATCCAGGCCCGCGCCGATGTCACCACGGTGGGCGCCATCATGCTCAAGAATCCGGTGTCGATCACCCCGGGTAAATCGCTGGTCGAGGCGATTCAGCTGATGCGCGACCGGCGCGTTGACACCCTGCTGGTGGTTGACGACAACGGCTACCTCAAAGGCTTTATCGACATCGAGTCGCTGACGCGCCAGTACGCCAAGTCGACCGCCGTGGCCGACATCATGCAGAAAAAACTGTTTTACGTGCAAGAATCCGCACTGTTGCGCGATTCCGTTGACCGGATCCTCAAGCGCGGCCTCAAGTACGTGCCGGTCGTCGATCAGGACAACAAGCTGAAGGGCATTGTCACGCGAGCCGCGCTGGTCGATATGGTTTATGACACCATCTGGGGCGAGAATGCTGACCACAGTGAGCAGGCACCAGCCTCTGATGCCGAACCGCAGGCGGGAGGCGACCAAAATGGGTGACTTTCTGGCGCAGCACGGCATGGAGCTGTTGGTCAAAACCTGGGAGCAGCTGTACATCTCTGGCATCTCCCTGGGCCTGGGGATTCTCGTCGCCGTGCCGCTGGGGGTGATCTTGACGCGCTTTCCACGCACGGCCAAGGTCGTCATCGCTATTGCCTCAATGCTGCAGACGGTGCCCAGCCTGGCGCTGCTGGCGCTGATGATTCCGCTGTTTGGGATCGGGCGGGTGCCGGCGATCGTCGCGCTGTTCATCTATTCGCTGCTGCCGATCCTGCGTAACACGTACATCGGCATGGAAGACGTCTCACCAGTCCTCAAGGATTCTGCCAAGGGGATGGGCATGACGGCCGTGCAATCGATTATGCAAGTTGAGCTGCCGATGGCGATGCCGGTGATCATGGCCGGTATCCGCCTTTCCGCGGTGTACGTGATCGCGTGGGCAACGCTGGCATCATACATTGGCGCCGGCGGCCTTGGTGATCTGATTTTCAGCGGGTTGAACCTGTTCCAGCCGTCGCTGATCATTGGCGGTACCATTCCCGTCACGATCCTGGCACTCGTGGTCGATTGGCTCCTGGGTAAACTGGAGAAGCGTCTGACTCCGCGGACCAGTCGGAAGGAGGCCTAGCCATGAAAAAGTTAGCCAAACTCTTTGTGGTGCTGGCCACGGCCGTTTTGACACTGGCCGGTTGCGGGTTCCCCGGGATTTCGGGCAGTGACCCAAAGACCATCAAAATTGCGGCACTTAGCACGACGGAAAGCTCAGTGATGGCCAACATGCTGGCCGAGCTGATCAACCACGAGCTGGGCTATCCGACCACGCTGGTGTCCAATCTTGGCTCCACCACGGTCACGCACCAGGCGATGCTGCGCGGGGATGCAGACATTTCAGCGACGCGCTACACCGGCACTGACCTGACTGGCACCTTGAACCTGCCGGTGGAAAAGAACCCGAAAAAAGCCGGCAGGATCGTCAAACGGGTCTTTAAGCAAAAGTACCACCAGACCTGGTTCCCGACTTATGGTTTTGCCGACACCTATGCCTTCATGGTGACCAAGCAGTTTGCCGCTCAACATCACGTCTCGACGATCAGTCAGTTGAAGCCGCTGGCCCCATCGATGGCAGCTGGCGTGGACTCATCCTGGATGAATCGCAAAGGCGACGGCTACGCGGACTTTAAAACCGGATACGGCTTTGACTTCAAGCGCGTCTACCCGATGCAGATTGGGCTAGTTTACGATGCGGTCGAGGCTGGTAAGATGCAGACGGTGCTGGGCTATTCGACAGACGGGCGAATTCGCTCGTATGACCTCACGGTGCTGAAAGACGACAAGCACTTTTTCCCGCCGTACGACGCGTCGATGGTGGTGAGTGACAGCCTGCTGAAGAAATACCCGAAGCTCGCACCGGTGCTGCACCGGCTGGACGGAAAAATCAGCATGAAAACCATGCAGGAACTCAATTACCAGGTGGACGACCAACTAAAGGAGCCATCGGTGGTCGCCCGGGAATTTCTGGTCAAGCATAATTATTTCCGGGGAGGCGATAACTGATGGCGAACATGAATACGTGGCAACAGTTCTTCTACTACATGACGACCAACGGCAGCTATGTGCTCAGCCAGTTTACGCGCCATTTCCTGATTTCGATTTATGGCGTGCTGATCGCGGCTGTGATCGGGATCCCGATCGGCCTGTTCATCGCCCACAACCGCAAGCTGTCTAGTACGATCATCGGCATCGCGAACGTGATCCAGACCATTCCCAGCTTGGCGATGCTTTCGATCATTATGCTGGGGCTGGGGCTGGGGGTGAACACGGTGATCGTCACCGTCTTCCTGTACTCGCTTTTGCCGATCATTAAAAATACCTACACCGGCATGGTCAGCGTCGACCCCACGGTGATTGACTCCGCCAAGGGCATGGGGATGACCTCGTTTCAGCGCCTGTACATGGTAGAGGTGCCGCTTTCGATGAGTGTGATCATGGCGGGCATCCGCAACGCACTGGTGGTGGCCATTGGCATCACGGCCATCGGGGCCTTTGTCGGCGCCGGCGGGCTTGGCGACATCATTGTTCGCGGGACAAACGCAACCAACGGTGGGGCCATCATCCTCGCCGGCGCGCTGCCAACAGCGCTGATGGCGATCATTGCCGACCTGGTGCTGGGCTTTGTCCAGCGGCGGCTCGAGCCCAAAGAATCGAGCCATTAGACAATCACCAGCGCCTGCTGTGAAAACGGCCGGCGCTTTTTGGTGCCTGCGTGAAGTATTTCTTGACGCTGTGGACGGTTCATGATACGCTTTTCGTTGTGATAATTCACTCTGCCTAAGACTCAGGTGGCGCAAGCCTTAATATCCTGCCGAGGTGGTATCAGTTCGTTAGATACCTCTATGTCTTGGTAGACATGGAGTTTTTTTATTGGAAAAAACTTCAACCAAACTATAGGAGGTGAAAATCTATGAGTGAATCAATTATCGCTGCGAAGGCTAAGGTGGTTGATGGCATCGTTGAGCAGTTCAAGGCTGCTAAAAGCGCTGTTGTTGTGAACTACCGTGGCTTGACTGTTGATGAAGTAACGCAGGTGCGTAAGGAATTGCGTGATAACGGGGTCAAGATGGAAGTCATCAAGAACACGTATCTTCGCCGTGCCGCTGACGCCACTGGTTACAAGGGCTTGGACGATCTGTTCAAGGGCCCGACCGCGATCGCCTTTTCTAACGACGACGCTGTTGCCCCTGCCCGCATCATGACGAAGTACGCGAAGCAGTTCGATGACCTCGTTGTTAAAGGCGGGATCATTGAAGGCAAGGTTGCCAGCCTGGAACAGATCACAGAACTGTCCAAGCTGCCAGACCGCGATGGGATGTTGTCAATGCTGCTGTCTGTTCTGCAGGCACCAGTCCGCAACGTCGCATACGCCGTCAAGGCCGTTGCCGACAGCAAGGACGCAGAACCAGCTGCATAATGTGGCTGAAGCTGCCTAGTCGATCCGTAATCAAACACAATACAAACTGGAGGATACAATCATGGCTTTAGATACAAAAGCTATTGTCGACCAGTTGAAGGATGCTTCCATCCTTGAACTGAACGATCTCGTTAAAGCAATTGAAGATGAATTTGGCGTTTCCGCAGCTGCTCCTGTAGCCGCTGCCGGTGCCGCTGGTGGCGACGATGCAGGCGCTGCTAAGGATTCCTTCACCGTTGAACTGACCGAAGCTGGCCAGGAAAAGGTTAAGGTTATCAAGGAAGTTCGCACGATCACAGGTCTTGGCCTGAAGGACGCGAAGGGCTTGGTTGACGCAGCACCTTCCAACATCAAGGAAGACGTTACTGAAGACGAAGCTAACAAGCTTAAGGAACAGCTCGAGGCTGTTGGCGCAACCGTTACCCTCAAGTAATGATTGCCCAAATACCGGGTGCCCATTGCGGGTGCCCGGTATTTTTTTGCAAAAAAATAGCCGACCGGAGAGGGTCGACCGTCATTCTTATTCCGTTGTAACGGCAAAGCTCAGTGGGTCGGTCAAGTTAGGCCCGCGGTAGTCCAGTTGTAAGTTGATGCCCTTGCCGACCACCACGCCGGCATTGCCAAAGTAGGCCCAGAAAGTCGTCCTCGCATAGCCGCCAGGCGCGAGCTTAGTCGTTCCTTGCTGGTTGGGCAGGACGGTTGCCGGCGCAAGAAATGGCCCCGTGATTTCAAACTGGTTTGGGGTCGGGACAAAGCCTGCCTGATTGGCGAAGTTGGCATACTCTGCCGTGATTTGGACGCTGAGATTCTTTGGCAGCTTACCGCTTGCCACGAGGTTTTGACCCTCAGCATTCAGTTGATGGGTAACCTGGGTGATGCGCAGGCCGTAGCTGTCGTCAGGCGCAAGCCCCAATTTGTTGAGGGGCAATACCCGCGAGCTCGGCCCGCTGCTCGGCACGACGCTGAGAGTTTTTGTCGCCGTTTTGCCGTGAAGGGTGGCCACTAAGTCAAGTTCGCCTTCGTCGATGGCACCGTTGATCGTGGTGGTCTTGCCGCTGCCTTCACCGCTGACCAACACCTTATTGTTGGCATCGCGGTCGCGCAGCGTGAATTTGGCGTTGTTGGTCAGCTTGAACTGTAGCTTGACCTTGCCGTCACTTGATTTAAAAAGGGTAGTGGGCACCGTGATTGCTGGCCCCGGCAGATTTTTACTGGTGGCGCTAGATTTGGTGTTACTTTGGTCGTTTGCCTGGGGGCTGCAGGCGGTGAGGCCGCCGGCAACCAGCAGGAGCGCCAGTCCCGGCAGCACTTTGTTGAATAATTTCATTGTTTTCCTCCGTATGGGTCTAATTGTACGGATTGGCGGCTGCGATGTAAACGGACTTAATGTTATTGTTAGCTTAAGGGCGAAGCCGCGATTAGTTTTTCTCAAGTCATGACGATGCGGGTTTGCGAATATGGGTATCGCTTTTATCGCGGCCAGGGGTTACGCTTTATATGAACAATACCGCCGCTAAGGTGCAGCCCGCACTGTAGGTGGACCTTGTGCCCAGATCAACCGGGCGAGCACCATTGGGGCGGCAATGAAGGAGAGACACCATGAGTCATTACTATACAAACGATCCCGATCTGCCGCATGATGAGCAGACCTTTTCTTACGATTTAGCCGGCAACCGGCTGGAGTTCACCTCCGACAACGGCGTTTTTTCCAAGCGCACGATTGATTTTGGCAGTCGCACGCTGATTGAGACGGTCGTCGATCAGGTGCTACCTGATGGGCCGCTGCTGGACGTCGGTTGCGGCTACGGGCCAATTGGCCTTGCCTTGGCCAAACACTATCCGAACCGGCAGGTGACCATGTCGGACGTGAACGAGCGCGCCCTTGCCTTGGCTAAACGCAACGCCGAGGCCAACAAAATCGCAAACGTGACGATTGTCGAGTCCTCGGTTTACGACCACATTACTGGGCAGTTTGGGGTGATTGTCACCAATCCCCCGATTCGAGCAGGCAAGGCCATTGTGTCTGCCATCCTTGCCGGCGCACATGAGCATTTGGTACCCGGCGGTCAGCTGTACTGCGTCATTCAAAAAAAGCAGGGCGCACCGTCGGCCTTGAAACTGATGCAGGCGACCTTTGCCAGCGCAGAAAAGGTCAAAATGGCTCATGGTTACTATATTTTGCGCGCAACCAAGTAAGGAGGAACTATGGTTGAACTAACTCCGGATGATTTCATGGCAGCTGCTTTGGCCGAGGCTAGGGCCGCCGGCGTGATCGGTGAGGTCCCAATTGGGGCCGTAGTGGTCAAAGATGGCCAAATTATCGGCCGCGGCCACAATTTGCGCGAACATGCGCAAGACAGCACACTTCATGCCGAAATCCTCGCGATTCAGGAGGCCTGCATGACGCTGCACACTTGGCGGCTTGAAGACTGCGACCTGTACGTGACACTGGAGCCTTGTCCGATGTGCGCGGGGGCGATGATCAACGCCCGAGTGCGGCGGTGTTTTTACGGCGCCAAGGACCCCAAGGCCGGGGCGGCCGGGTCACTGGTCGATCTGCTGAGTGATCCGCGGTTTAACCACCAGGTTCAAGTGGTCGGCGGGCTGCGCGCCCGCGACAGCGGTGAGCTGCTGGTCGCCTTTTTCCAAGGAATCCGGGCGAAGCGGAAAGCGGCCAAGCAGGCTGGCCAAAGCCCAGAGAAACAGGTATAATGAATCTTGCCGAAAGGCCTTGAGGCAATGGCAGCCTTTCGAATTGTGTCAGGTCCGGAAGGAAGCAGCACTAAGAATCGTTTGTCATGTGCCTTAAGTTTTTGAGCAAATAAACAAGGACGCACCCGTTGCGGGTTGCGTCCTTTTTATATGAAACAGAACTTGATTTTGAGTACACCAAATACACCTACTCGAAATCTCAAAAAAATACAGGTATAC
>NZ_BOLT01000024.1:0-40308 GCF_016861805.1 Lacticaseibacillus sp. 53-4 | reverse complement strand
ATGTTGTAACGCAAGTAGTAGCCTACGGCAAAAGTAATCACTGATTGATTGAATTGCCGTCCTTTAAAATGATCAGTGATCTGAAAACCTCCAGTTTCAATTCATGATACAGGATGCACTCTCCCTGAGTAAACTTTGCACCAGAACCCCAAAATCACTACCAGGACTCCTAGAAACATAGCCACGCCCGTAGACTGTTGCCAAAGATTGCGTGCAGGATATAGCTGAACATGGGGTTCAAGACGTGCGAGAAGGCATATTGAAATGGGGCTATGATCAGGTACCCAAGAGCGTTCAAGATACGCAATAGATTATCAAGCACAATGTCCAGTGCCCAGCTAATCCAATTTGTTAATTGCGTTGTGCCTTCCATTTTACAGCCTCCGTTTTCTATTGTAGGTCTTTGACCTTCTTGTTTAGTTTAGCTACTTTGTTTCGCAGCCGGTTCCGCTTCCGGGCGACGGCTCGGGTAAGCTTCCGGTGTCCTTCGTACTCCTTGCGGTGAGCCGCAATTTTATCGCCCAGCTCTGTCACCCGGTGACCCATCGCCTTGATCTGTGCTGGCGTGGCCATCTCGTCTGTTAGTGTCAGCATTTCGGCCGATGGTTCCACCTTGCCGCTGCGATAGCGGCGCTGTTGTCCGACGTGACTGTATGCGTAGAGTGCCGACTGCGGCTCACCCTCTCGCCCTGGCACCTTGATAATCTGGCCGAAGCGTGCACCAGATAGGTCAATCCTTTCTGGAACCAGCCACTTGTAGGTGTGTGGGTTCAATGAGCCGTCGTCGGCAAGGAAGTAGGCAATCGCGATAGTGGTATTCCGCTTCAGTACCGCGTAACGCTGCGGGTTCTTGTCCTTTGGCGCATTGTCAACAAGCCCCCGCAGTTCACGCTTTACGCGGTTAAGGGCCGTCCGCTGCCGCTTCAGTTCTACCTCTCGCTCCGAGATCTTCGGCTTTTTGGATTTCGGCTCTACCGGCATCGGTGCCTTCCTGTGCGGTTGCCCTGGCACCTGCATGTCCCGCCGCCTAATCTGTATCTTCTTTGCCATCCAGTCCTCCTTTGACGCTGTTAAGCGAGCGTCCAGCCCGTCTGGCTATCATAATCGTAAAGCGCTTCAAAATCCGTTTGTGACAAGGCTAGGAGTCGGCCGGTAGCAAGCCTGATTAGTATGTCGCCAACCTCCAGGGAGAAACTCGGCTGCTTGCTGCCCGCATAAGCGTCAACCTGAATCTTGTCATGCTTTTTGGTGAAATGCGCGTTCGCCGGTTCAGCGATTTTCTGAATAGCAGCGAGGTTCCTGCCATCAAACTGAACGTACTGATCTGGCTGTCCTGGCTTACGCAAGGCCGTCCCTTTGGCAAGTTCAATCTCACCCCATGTTGCGATTGTGCCGCCAGCGCGGCCCATTCGTTTGATTGCCTGATCAAGCGTGGTGACCTTAGTTCCTTCTATTGAGATGACAAGTCTACGGGTCTCACTTGAGCCAATCTTTCGCCGCTCTTTGCCACGGGCAAGCACACTCTGTTCTTGTCGGTGCGTGACAGTGCGGATAATGCTGACGGAGCCATCATTTTCTTCTACTTCCCACACCATAGGGATCGCCTTTTGCGTGGGTGGCTCAACCGTTTCTAGTTGAACCGCGCTGGTGGCATCAGGATGGCCTTCAAGTTGCAAGGAAATCAAGTTGATCTCATCGCACACGGCACAATCCGGGTCGCTGCCGGGTTCATGTAGATCGTCAAGCCCCTCTTTGGTGTGTTTTGCATAGGCTGCATACAAATCTTTCTTTGTTACTGACATGTTTCCCCCCCTAGCCAGAAAAGCAGCCGCTCCCCGGCTTATCACGTACACACTAGCTTCTTCATTGCAACTGTGTGAGATTTGGGCGCGTAGTATAATTCGCGGTCCAAACAATCGGCAGCACCCTGTGACGTTCTCACCAAAATGACAAGCACTAATTTCGTGCTCAGTATACTGGTATACCAGTATACCCATCTCCTCAGTCAGGCATCCAATAACACGCCGTCTCTCTGTTTGAGTAGCCGTAAGAAAGCAGCCTTCATATTAAGTATACCAGTATACTGGTATACTGGTATACTGGCTTATTTCTTCTTCGTGCTAAATTTCATCTGCTCAAATTGCATCTCAACTATTTTCTCAAATGCCTCTGATTGCCGCGAGGAGAGCCGCTTATCTACATAGGAATTGATCAACAAGCCCACAATATCGTTGATTGTATTGGTGTCGCTTTCCTCGGTTTCGGCCATGAATGGCTTTAAGGTCTGTAACCGCAAGTTTTCGTATGGCGATAGCTTAGCAGTAGTGCTGGCCTTATATCTTGGATCTTTACTTTTAGCTGGATCTGTTGTCTCTTTTGCCGACTTTACATTCGCGAGTTCGACGTTACCAATGCCAAAGTCATTCGTGCCCTGGATCTGAACGTCCTTTGTCTTCAAACTGCTACTAGCATTCTTGTGTTGAATAATTGGTTTGAAATCGCTCATTGTCGGGCCTCCTTCATCTTACGGAACACATCTTCGTGAGCATTGAGCTCATCAAGCACGTCTACGAAGACACCGTGTGCTTTAATATCCCAGGAGTCCTTTAATCCGCTTTTTGTTTCGCCAACGTGGATACCCTCTACATCGTAAGCCTTGAGCCGCTCTTGATAGCGGATAACCGTTGACAGTACGTTGTTGCCATAGGTCTGACGTGCTTCCTCAATGATTGACTCATCAACACGGCCGCCAGGGCGCAGCATGCACGCTACAATGCCGAGAATATCAAGCTTGGAGTCGAAGGTATCTGCGAGATATTGCATGTAGGCGATATATGTTTTGGCACCATCCAAAGACAAGGACTGAGTCTGCAAGACAATAATGCAGTAGTCCGCTGCCATCATTGCATTGTCGGAATAGTCACTGATGGTCGGCGGCACATCCAGATAAATTGAATCATATGACGCCTGCAAGGGTTCTAACAGCTTCCTAAGATAGGTCATTGCAGAAAGATCATCATCAGGAAACTTCTTCATCAAAATCTTAGGTAGTGAGCGAAAAGCTGTGTTGCTACCTATGATATCTAGATTCGGGAGAATGTTGGTAATCTGCTTGGTCAGGTCACCATCAATGAACCCGTTGGTAATATTCCTTTCAATTACTGGAATGTCACCAGTCTTCGCAAGAATACTTGTCGCGTTTCCCTGGGGATCCAGGTCAACCACTAACGTACGTTTGCCTTTTACTGCCGCATTCTCGTAAGCCAGCATGGTGACGAGTTTTGTTTTACCTACGCCGCCTTTGAAATTACCTACCACGTATGTTGTTGCCATGATGCCACCGCCTTCTCGTTTATGGCTTCATACTACCACCATAACATAACCATTGCAATGGTATACCGAAAAATATTTGGTATACTGGTATACCGGTATACTGGTATACTCGTATACTAAAAACTAAATTTCTCGCCTATTTTGCGGTGCATAGCCAATCATAGTAGGTATACTAGTATACCCGTATACTCCCAATCTGAGGAAGTCCTAGGTATACCAGTATACCGTAAGCAAACCATGCCAAAAGTAAACATTTACAAATCCGCTGCTTACGGTTACTCTTAAAGCATAAAAATAGCCCGATCCGTAGACCGAGCAACCAAAATCTTCTGCAAAGATATTCTACCGCATTCTCTGGAATTTTGGTAGTGAGGTTGCTTCAAAGTTGCACAATAGAATGTGGCAGGTTATATTTACCTCGAACTACTTCTGTTTGTGATTAGAGTCGTCTGCGGAATCGCAGGGGACTCTTTCGCGTGTCCCAGAAAAACAGGAGGCAGTTATCGTGGAAAGATTTATATACTACTCAAAACCAGAGGTGGAATCTCCAGACTTCCTCAAACTTCCCAAAACATTGATTTATGGCCGAAGATATTCATCACTCATTAGCTCTGCCAAACTTGCTTATGTAGTTCTCCGAGATCGACTTGAATGGTCAGTTCGTAACGGCTGCTATGACGAAAATGGGAACGTGTTCTGTATTTACACAAACGTTGACTTGGCAGAAACATTACGTATCACAGCCACAGGCACAGTCGCTGCCATCAAACATTCCCTGAGTGACGTGGGATTGCTCTACCAAGTAAGGGTCGGGCAAAACATGCCTAACCACTTGTACATTGGACAACCCGTTGATCATTTTAATGACGTCGCCACGATTGAGAACAAATTGAAATCTAATGCAACCGAGTTCATGCCGCTTGATGACTCGGCAAGGGGGTGGATCCAATGACAGCGTTTCACTTCGTGAAGAAGCAAATTGTTTACGAACGGCAATTTTTCAAATTCCCAGCGGCTCTTCTCTATGCTGACAAGTATCGAACGCTCAGTGACAAGGCAAAGATTGCCTATATGGCATTACAGGATCGCCTGCAATTTTCCGTTCTGAACAACTGGGTTGACGCTGATGACAACGTATATTTCATCTACACGATTAAAGACCTCGAAAGTATTCTTAATTGCGGTCACTCCACCGTCGTCAAAGTTAAACACGAGCTTGAGGAAGCGGGGTTACTTGCCCAAAAGCAACTCGGGTTGAATCAACCGAATCACCTTTATCTCGCTGAGCTCGAAATTGATACTAGTGAAAACTACAATCATGATCCAGTAGAAGCAGCGCTCCATTCAATTTCAGAAAGCGGAGTTCCAGAAAGTGGAACCCCCAAAAACGCCGTGGATAAAGGACTTCCACTTCCCGGAATTCCGAAAAGTGGAAACAATCTAGAACTTACTTCTAGAGACCTTACTAGAGACCTTAAAGAGACTGCCAATGCCGATTTTTCAAACACGGAGTCTTCGACACCGGAAAAGGGAAAAGAGCAAAACCCACCGCGCAAGCCATCCTTTTCGCCTGAGCACGATGATGCGCTAGAAAGAATGCTGCTGGATAACTTCGCAGACAGCATTGATCCAGCCGTTTCCGGCGATATTTTGAGTCGCAGCAGTCTTCAGCTGATTGGTAAGTGGAGTCATACTGTCAAAGAAGCTCGTGAGCGAGTAGGGATTATCCTAAACGCAAAACGCGATGCTGAGCTTGAATACGACACATACCTGCTCACTGAAGACATGCAAGACGAGATCAACAAGGCGCTATTACGTGTGGTTATGCGTTGGAAAGACCAACTAGACGGGCGCAAAGAGCGTTCTATCCGCAACGTGGATAATTATCTTTACGGCGCAATGAAGCAACTCTTTGAGAATGAATCTGTGCGCCAGCTCAATCTTCAAGCCAAAGACGAGGCTGACCGAGACGCCTTGAGCGACCTGCAAAATCGCTTTGCTGACGTGCAGACAGGTAGGCAGGCCCGGATGGAAGCTCGTGAAGCTAATCGGATTCTGCGTTGTCAACGCGAGCACAAACAGGTGAATGCTTGACTTGTTGAAATTGTGCGGTATTATACGAATGTAGACCAAACACGTGTTCGGTCTACTGGGTTTTGCTTGATATCGTTGGGATTCCACAAGAGTTTGCGCAACATAATGGCCTTCGGGATAGTGCTTACGAAATATTGAAAATTATTTACAGTTGACTTTTGCAAGTGGCCTGATATTCTGAAGGTGTAAATTGCGAGTGTCTTCATGGCACAAAAAAAGTGGGCTAACCGAAAGTGCTGACCGGGCTATCAACCCGGTTTAAGCGCAAATTCGGAGTCACACGATGGAATCAAAACTTCCTGAGTGACTACCCCCTACTGTACATCTACAGCATTTACAAGCTTACCATGTGTGGAAGCAGCACCATCGCTTCAAGCAGGGAAACTGTAAGTGAAGGATGTACCGAGGGAGGTCGCGGGGAAGCCTGTGACCTCCCTTTTTCTCGTCCCACTCGCAATTTATGTGGCGGAGGTTAATGCTTAAAGCAAGGGTAGGGTGCAAAAATGGGAAGATATGTAGCCATTGAAGATCTAGTACATAGTGCAGCAGCAATCCGCACCTGGGATCACCGCTATTTCATCAATCTGGGTGACGGTCGTTTGTACGATCGCTTCCAGGGCCAGCATGTCCTTCTAGAGCGTATCTATCCCAGCATCCGTACCGTGTATAACTCGCAGCATCGTGCCATCGCACACCGGAAACATCCGCGCGACAAACTGACGACGATACCGCCAGGCGCAATCTAATCTAGCAACAACGTGTGTGAAATATGCGTGCGCTTAACCAGCACACCACCTCTATGACGCGTTGAACTAGCGGCTAATGCCGCTAGCCGTAGACGTGTCCGTCCTTTGACAACTGAATACCTTTATCCCTGCCCGCTTCTGGTCACTCTTACTGCGGGACACTCAGCCAGGGAAAGATTCGCGTGAGATCCACGCACACTACAAGAAGACGTGACCCAGATTCAAAACGAGCCACCTCACTAGTCGCATAGGCGGCAAGGCACTTGATGGGCGCTGATGTTAACAGCGTTGCACTTAATCGCTAGACGGCGAATGCCATTGCGAGGACATGAAAAGGCAGGAAAGGTCGTAGGGGCGCACGCCAAAAGCCCCTTGTCATGCAGCATAGCTGCTAAGGTCAGTCCGACTCAGAGCCTAAAGCCGGATGAAATGCTGATGTCAAAATAAAACAATATGTACTCTAAAAACTAAACGGAAGTAGCGAAAACGTTAAACCCTACGTGTTAAGCGTAGGCATATTTCACACGCAAAAGTACGAACCGTAGGAGGTAAACTAATGCGACAGACAGAACGTGTACAATTAGTGGTGGGCCAACTCACCGACTTTCTAAAGCAGCACTCAGGTAGTGCGACCTATCAGGATTATGCTCAGTACCGGCAAGCGAATGGGCGCCCAATCACCGTATCAGAGGTTGGTATTTTGAGCAACGTGACGCGCTTGGCCACGGGTGTAACAAGAGTTTACAAGAAGCATGATAACCGCGTCGATACGTTTTGGATTCTGGATAAGAACCCAGAAGCGGTACATGTGTAGTTGCTAATTTAGCGGCTTACACGACAACACAGTGTTGCAGTACCTTTTCGCCTCTCGACAAGACGAATCCTCCAAACTCAGGACAGTGTGTTGCTATGTAAGCCGCTAAGGAGGACGATGATATGCTCAAAGAACAAGAAAAGCAAATATTTGACGGCCTTGGGCGGCCAATTAAGACCTTGGCTAAGGGTGTTCGCTACAAGATGGTTGATCACGGGTATTACACAACAGCCTTGAAGCCAGGTGAAACAGATGCGATAAGGCCGGTACTTCCAGATGAGGAACAACGTTACTTGGATGCAAAGCTGAAGCTCAAAAGGATGCAATAGAAAAGAGCGCCTGGCTGATTGGATAGGCTGTTGGATAAATCGCGAGGATATGGGGGAGATAGAAATGAAAAAGGCGACAATCACGGCAGGAAGTCTGATCCTAATGACAGCACTGACGCTTACGGCCTGCGGGGCAAAAACCACAGCCCAGACAACCACCAATGATGATACAACGGTTGCGATAGAGACTCTGAAAAAGAATGTACGGGGTCTCTTCGAGAACAAGCTGTACGAGCTCCCAAGTAAGCACGTTACTGAGGCTAAGGTCGCTGCTGCAAGCAAGCAGTACAAGAAAGTCTACAAGCTCCGTGGTGATCTAACCAAGAGTCAAAAGAGGACATTGAAGTTAAGTAAGAATCGCATTGCAGCAATTAAGCACGTCATTGCTATTCAAGCCAGCATCAAAACTGCACTAGGCGACAAGCAAGTGATCACGGATGCGAAGTATGACAATACCACTCTGTCTACGCAATACGCCGCTGTGGCGAAGACATTGCCAAAGTATTCTAAGACCATCAAAGCAGATGTTGATTTAATTGATGCAGAAGTAAAAGCCGTTAAGACAGTGACCGCTGCAACTACTGGTGATCCTGATCAGCAAAAGATTGACGCGGCGGCCACAGCCATCAAGGCTGTTAATGTGAAGGCATTTGCGGATTATTGGTTGCCGAAGTTGCCAAAAGAAGCGGCGGATGGCACAGTAACCAAGACCGATGGAACTGTGGCTGAAGTTAAGAACCCAACGCCAGCGCAGCAAGCCCAAGCCGCTGCTAAGAAGAACACTTCAGTAGGGACTACGGCCTCAAGCGGTAGCCAGACTGCTACACGAACAACGGGGCGGACGACCACCAGTAGCACCACAAATTCGCGGCCAGCAGCCTCAAGCTCGCATAGCTCAACAAACCGTCCTTCTACTGGGGGTTCAACTGGATCCAGGAAGGCTACCAAACCACAACCTGCTAAGAAGCCACATGCGCCAGAAGCTGGGTGGAATGTCTCCAATGGCGTTTGCTCAACAATGCAAGCGGCAATGGCCGCAATGAACAAAGCTTTAGACAGAGAACTTGATGCTGGTAGAGCTCGCATAGCGCATGCATACTCCGTTCCATATCAGGACGGGACTATGATGTATTCGTGGGAGTTCACAGACTAAACAATTCATCTGATTTGCCTGACAACTAGTCAGGCTTTTTTTGTGGGGAGAAAACTATGACAAGTATCCGTGCACCATCATTGATTGTAGGCTGTTGGTTAGACTTTCAAGAGAGGAGAACAAAAAATGTTTAAAGAGAAAAGGTGTCCTTGGGGGCACATCATACATTGGCTAGGAATTGGGGCCGGCGTCGTCGCTGGTCTTTTTTTGTCGGGAAAAATTGTCTCTGCTCAGCCGGTCAAGGCTGCGACGATTTACGTTGATCCTAACATGCACATTTCCTATCAGTCATCCACGTGGACTCAAAATGGCAAAACAATTAAAGACAACGGCTATTGGGGGACCCGAGTGGGCAATGCTTCCGGGCCGGTGGCCTTCTGTATTCAGTTAGGCACGCCACTAGGCCAAACCGGAGGAATTAGCGGTTATAAGCAATATAATCAGTCTGGCACGTTACAGAAGAAAATATCTGCAATTGCATATTACGGGTATCAAAAGCAAAAGTCTTTGAAGAACCAGATGGCGACCAATTACATGATTTGGGAGGCACTGGGTGGCAAGCCGAAGTCCATGGGCGGAACACTTTCGATGAGTCAGTACAATACGTTCAAAAAGAATGTTAATGCTAAGGTGAACACCTTTATGGGATTTCCATCGTTCACAAACAAGCAAATCACCCTCAGCGTAGGACAAAGCGTAACCTTGACAGATACAACTGGTAGATTCGCGAATTTTGCAAATTCTCCGTACACAAATGGTGCCAAGGTGACGGCTTCAAAGAGTGGCAATAAATTGACTTTAACCGCTAATGCTAAATCAACTGATGGGACTATTTCCTACATTCCCAGTATTGACAAAAACTACGTTGGTACACCGATTTACTTCACACATCCGACCAAGCAAAATGTAATGTGGCCGTTGCTAGACCCAATTTCGGCACGTACTCTGGTTACTGTGAAGGTCATTAAGAACGTTAGTATTCATCTTCAGAAATACGACATTTCCACCGACCCAGGTAAGAATGATCCATTGGCTGGCGTGACCTTCCATTTCACTAAGGATGGTAAGAGCTATGGTGACTCCACCACGGATGCCAAGGGCCAGATCAGCCTCAATAAGAGCGTCTCTGAAATGGCTGGTAACTGGACGTATCAAGAAACTAAGACGGTCAATGGCTTCAAGTTGGATTCTACGATCAAAAAGTTCAGCGTTGCCTCAACGGATGCTGGCAAGACCATCAATCTGACTGCCACTAACGAACGGGTTCCGGAAACGATTCATACCACGGCTACCTCAGAAGATGGTACTCACATTCAGGAACCACACAAGCAAGCGACCATCACTGATCGCGTGCAGTACGAAAACGCCGTGATCGGCAAGAAGTACACCGTAACTGGTGTGCTGATGGATAAGAACACACGTGAAGCGTTGCTTGACGACAATGGTAACAAGGTCACCAAGTCCGTTTCGTTCACGGCCAAGACTACTAGCGGGTACATCGCAGTGCCATTCACGTTTGATGCTCACTTGCTGGCAGGGAAGACTGTTGTGGCCTTTGAAACACTGTCACGTGACGGCCGCGAGGTTGCGGTGCACAATGACATCGAAGACGAAGGTCAAACAATCATCTTCTCCACACCAAAGATGGGCACCACGGCGACTGACTTAGACGGCTCACATGACGTCCTGCCAGATGCTGATCTCACAATCAACGACGTGGTGGCTTACCATGATTTGATTGTTGGCAAGACCTATACCATTAAGGGCCAACTGATTGATAAGGCCACAGGTAAGGTCGTTCTTGACGCTAAGGGCAACCAAATTACTGCTGAAAAGACGTTCGTCGCTGACAAAGCCGACGGGTCGGTTACCATGACTTACACCATTGATACTTCTAAGGCAATGGGCAAAGAATTTGTTGTTTTCGAAGATCTATACCGTGACAACAATCTGATTGTTCGCCACGCTGACATCAACGATGAAGGCCAGACCGTCAAAGTGGTTACCCCAAAGGTTCACACGACGGCTACTTCCGACGAAGGCGACAAGCAGGTGATGCCGGAAGTTGACGTCACCATCAAAGATGCTGTCGCGTACAGCAACCTGGTTGTCGGCAAGCACTACTCCGTGACCGGCTACCTGCACTATACGGATGGCTCTTTTGTCCTTGATGCGAAGGGCGAAAAGATCTCCAAGACGGTTTACTTCACCGCTGAGAAGACCGAAGGCACCATCGACGTGACCTTCACGGTTGATGGCCGCCTGTTGGCGGGCAAAGACGTGGTTGTGTTTGAAAACCTCTACCACAACAACAATCTAATGGCCTTTCACGAAGACGTGAACGACAAAGACCAGACCGTTCACTTCCCGAAGATCGAGTTGCACACTACGGCAACGGATTCTGAAGGGTCCAAGGAAGTTGTTCCAGAAGAAAAGGTAACCGTTAAGGATGCTGTGGCTTACCACAATCTGATTGTTGGCAAGACCTACACCGTCAAGGGCTACCTGCACTACACCGACGGATCGTTCGTTAAGAACGCCGACGGCTCCAAAGTTTCCAAGACCGTGACCTTCAAAGCCGAAAAGGCTGACGGCACGATTGACGTTGAATTTGTCGTTGACGGCCGCGCTTTGGCTGGCAAGGACGTTGTGGCTTTTGAGTACCTCTACCACAATGGTAAGCTGATTGCTTCTCACGAAGACATCAACGACAAAGACCAAACCGTTCACTTCCCGAAGATTGAGCTGCACACCACAGCGACCTCTGACGGCAAGAAGACGGTGACTGCTAGCCGGAACATGACCATTAACGACGTTGTTGAGTTCAACGACCTCGTGGTTGGCAAGACCTACACCGTCAAGGGTTACCTGATGGACAAAGCCACTGGCAAGCCGGTTCTGATCAACGGCAAGAAAGTGACGGCTGTAAAGACGTTCAAGGCTACCGCAAAGGACATGAAGGTGACTATGACCTTTACGTTCGATGTCAGCTCCCTTGGCGGCCACGACGTGGTTGCTTTTGAAGACCTCTACCACGATGGTAAGCTGATTGCGAGCCACGCTGACATCAACGACGCGGGCCAAACGGTTCACATCGCGCCAGCACCAAAGCTGACCCAGACTGACGACTCCCTGAATGGCGCACTGCTGGCCTTGGGTGTGGTTGCGCTGATTAGTGCTGCGGGTATTGCCTTCTACCTGCTGCGTAAGCGGGCTTAGTCAATGCAGCGTAAACGTTGGCCGGTAGTTATCATACTAATCTTGCTGATCCTTATCGGCATGGCTTTGATCCTATGGCAGCCGGCCCAAGAGGCCAGCAAGGGCCAACGCGCACGGAGTGATGGTCAGCAACTCATCAACTCACTCAAGAAGGGCAAACAAGTGTCCCATACGCGGGCGAAACGGGCCGACACGGCCGTTTCAATCCCGTCAGTAGGAATTGACCTGGCTATCTACAAAACCGATGCTGGGCTCAATTACGGGGTGCTCGCGGAGCTCGCCCGGGTTAAAGCGAACACCAGCCCTGGTGACAACAACTACGTCCTCGCAGGGCATAGTTCATACGTCCCTGGGGTTTTATTTGCCAATCTGTTCCAACTGACGACCACCCAGGGTTACGTTCGGAATGCGAACGCGCCCTACCGACCGTCAGACTACAAAGGCGGTACCGGCACCGGCGGTCTGATTTACGTGTACACGCTTGAAGGCAAGTACACCTATAAGGCCGACCGGGCATATACGGTTGAAGGTAGCGATGCTTCGATCCTTAGTGATCCAGCAGCCGGATCCGCCAAACAGATCCACCTGTTTACTTGTCCGCGAGTTGGGTACAATCACCCGGCGTTTCGATATGTAGTCCAGGGGCACCTAGTCAAGGTGAAGTCTACAAAACTTGGCCTCCAAAAGCACCTTGACACGTCTCTAACGGCTTCTGATCCAACCGCGTATCGCGTGGGGACGTTGACAAGCGATTAAGTACCACCACCGCCACCGGGACAGCGTCTGCGCCTGCTGACGCTGCCAGGGTTCGACTCCCTGGGGCGGCCTTGCACTAGAGTCTATAAATTAGAAGGAGGAGTAAATAATGCTTTTAATTGAAATTTCCATGACTGATAAGCAATGGAATAAGGCGTTGAGTCAAATAATTACAGATACCCATGTTGTGATCAGTAAGCGTAAATACTATACGAAATATCAGCAAACGGTCAAAAGATTAGAAGTCACTCGCATTGCGCGTAAGAGTTGAGTATGATGGTTAAGACAAGGAAAAGCCGGACGGTGGCTAGCTTCAATCGAGAGATGGGAGTGATGCCTATGGTTCTTTTGGGTTGTTGCTCTGAAAGGAGCACGCATGAGCGTTTTCGAAGCGTTGTCGCTGATGATCGCTTTTGGCGGTTTAATCGTGGCAATCATGAAAAATGACGCAAAAAAATAACCGTCCACGCCTGGCAGCCAGCGACGGTTATGATTCATTGTAATCTGAACGGCTAGTCACCGGAGCAATCCGGCCTTGCCTTGCCGGTGGCGCTTGGCGTCATCGGCATTTTGTTCGCCCTAAGTATATCACGACCAGGTCTTGCTGACAAAGCACCCACTTTCAACTAGCAAATTGCGCTGTGAGTGGTAGTCTGGAGTACGGAATCTTGTTGATCTTGCCACCAGCTGTGTGATCGTTGTCATCACGGTAAGCTAAGGTTCGACTCCTTAGGATGACATTGGTAGGTAGCTGCCCCGCTACCTGTCATGCTTCAACGATTTCCTCATTTTATATACCCAAGTGCCTCTACTTCTCCCCCAAGAGAACAAAGTAGGAGCGCGTTGCTGCCACCGGCTTACCCCTGCCAGGAGTATGGCCAGGGTTCAACTCCCTGGGGCAGTATAAGCTACTGATAGGCTGATAAAGAATCACCAATAGTATAAAATGTTGTATATGAACAACGAAAGTAGGGTGAGACAGTGAGATTGCAAGATAAGACGGTCAGGGTCTTTGCACGACTTGACCCCAAGACCAAAGCGGACGCCGAGGAAGCACTGGCAGATATGGGCTTTACCGTGACTAGCGCCATCACAGTCTTTCTGCGTCAAGTTGCACGGGACAAAAAGTTCCCATTTACGCCTGATACCGGCTACCTGGCTGAGATTGGTTTAGACAACAAAGGCAGGAAGAAGAAGCAGCAGAAGAAGTAAGACTACAAAGGCCCTCAATCGAGGGCCTTTGCTGTACCCGGAAAACTAAGGTTCGACTCCTTAGTACAGCTTAGGCAAAGTTCATAGATTTTCTTGGCCCCTTCTGCCCGAAGGGGCTTTTTGCTGTCACCGGTGTTTCAGTTCAGGGTTCGACTCCCTGGGGCAGCGTCGGTCCAATGGACCGCAGTCTTTTGATGGAAAGGAGGTGGAACGCACATGGAGAAAGGAGTGTATGTTGATGAACGTTTTTTGGCGCGTGAGATTGGCACCAGCGGTGAGGACAGAGAGGGGAACGAAATTCTGTTTGTACGCGTGAAGAAGAGTTTCTTCAGCACGAACCCGGAGGCGGAGAAGCTGATGGTACCAGGTGTTCTGCTCGCGATTGGTCACGTAGTCCCGCAAATTACACGACCGGCTGGATCCTACCAAAAGCTGGGTTACCTGGCGGCACTTGAGGTACACCGCATCAGTAAAGCGCCAGATGGGGACTGGCTGATTGAAGGCTACCGAGGCACGCATTATCGAAGGGAGTTTGTGTGATGGCTAAAGTCTTGAAATTAGATCCAAGAACCGCATCCGTCGTTGATCGCGGTGCTAACTGGATCAGAGTAACGATTTATGACTCAGGCTTCGGGCAACATATCGAAGCGGGTTATCGTGCTGTTTTAAAGACCGGCTGGTGGGCTGATCCTGAACTGATGGAGCTTGGAGAAATCCAAGAAACCCGTCCAGTAAGCCGCCGTAAGGTCGAATTGCTAATCGTGAATTAGAAAGGAGCGGAAGAATGGCAAATCGCGCAGAACAGAACCAAAACAAGCGCCTTGCTAGTGCCATTTTGGCGGCAAAAGGCGTCAAGATGGATGACTGGCTTAATGACAAGTACCAGGAAATTATTACCGAGAATACAAATTTGTTAATCAAGTCTATGGCCGCCCAGGCCAAGCAACCAGTCCAAGAAGCAAAACAGGAGGATCGCTACGATGGATAGAATTATTCAAGCATTGCAGTTTATTTCGGCCGCAGTCGGCACGATTGCTGGTTCATACGCAGTTGTGAAGCTAGGTCTTTACGGGATTGCCTACATGACCAAGAACCGGCAAAAGGTTGAGGAAGCCAAGGACGGCTTAACTAACGTTGCTATTGGCCTATTTATTGCCATCTCAGCCGGTGCCATTGTGGCCTGGTTGAAAACCGTTTAACACACTGAGGGGGTGAGTAGCGATGTATGTGTTGTTGAAACGCAGCCGCTTTGCCTGGCCTTTCTTTTCTAAGTTCTCCAAAGTGCGCCGTTACTCACTGCACGAGGCGGAGAAAACTATCCGGGAAACGAACCATGCTTGCCTGGATAATCACAAAAAGCTGGTCGTTGAGATCAGCATTCATAATGAGTCGGATGACGAGCTACTTTTTCGTGACGTCATTGAGCTTGGCACCGGTGAAGCCTATCTTGGAAACTTGTTGGCACTTGTTCAGCACACCTTCAGGGAGGTGCTGGATAACGTGTCGTCTGATGATGCTCAGCGGTTCATCGTTTCACTGCAAAGTGCCCTGGTCGCCGAAGCGGCCCCTGTCCTACTGACCGACAAAGAGTCAACCGAGGCCGCAACGGATGAAGCACCTGGGCAGGATCAAAGTTCCAGCTCCGAACCCAATCCGAGTGCTTCGCATGATGCGCAAGAGCCACCCGATCCACAACCCGAACCTTCTACTGTCCGCCCTCAACCCGCTCCAACGCGCGAGAGTATGCAAAATAGGCGCACAGCAGAGAAAAAACGCCAGCCGACCAGACAAGCGCCAGACATGGGGGCATTGTTCAGCAAGTACAAACGTGCCCTTATCGTGTTTGGCGCGGCTGTGCTACTTGTTGTTGGGGCGGTTGGTTCGTATCGTTTCTTTTTCTCGCCAAAGGCAGCCCCACAGCCAATCTATCAAACGCTAGTCCGCAATGAGAAATATCTTCAGGCGGGCCAGGCATATCCAGAGAAACGTGCTGCAATCGAAGCAGTTTTGGTCACTGATGGCACCACCTCAGGCCTAGCTAAGTTTCAGAGCAAATATCCATGCGCTAACGGTAAGTTTGACTTGGCCTATGCAAGAAAGAAATATCAGGCCGTGATTAGTGCCAGTCAAAAGGCAACCATGAGCCGTGTTCGTAAATCGAAATTGGCAGTGGCTTACCTCAAAACAAAGCAGTTTGAACAGGCCGAGATTGTGAACCGGGACCTGAACGACCAGGATCTGCAAAGCCTGATCGCGATTGGCTACATTCAGACCGGCCAGTTTGACCAGGCTAAACGACTCAACGCGGAACTGAAAAACAAGACGATTGATCAGGCGATTCAAACCGGTGAAACCTATCAAAAGGCGGCGGCCCATTTTCAGGCTATCGCAAAGGACACAAGTAAAAGCGCTGCTGAGCGGGCACAAGCCAAAGCCAGTGCAGCATCATTTCAACATCAACTAGAAACGTTAGGAGAGTGAAAGTAATGGCACAAGAACCAGAACAACAAGAAAAGAAGTCCCGCCGCAAAATCCTTGCGGCTGTTTTAATCTCTACTGCTGTACTTGGCGGCGGCGGTTACGGCATTTATTCCGCCGTGACAGGCCCTTCACAGCAGTCAGCCAAGACCACGAAAACGACCACCAAGAAGAAGCACAACTCGGTTAAATCGGTCATTGAAGACGCAGCTAAGGGCGACGCGGCAGATAGCAATGATGGCAGCGTTAAGTCGATTGTACAAAGCGCCTTTCCGACGCTGGCAGCAAGCGATGAAACCGGCGTAGCTGGTGTATTGCTGGATAACGGTGTGCAGAAGCTGGCCGACGCCCTTAACTCTGATCAGACCAAAGGGCTTGTGGCGCTGGCAACGGATGCCACCAAGCCAACACCAGAACCGATTGAGCCAGCAACACCGGAGGTGCTTCCTGGTGGAGACAGCGGTACGTCCGGCAATCAGCCTGGAACACTTCCTGGTGATGGCGGTCAAACCGGCGGTGGCACTGATGGTGGCAATTCAGATTCTGGTGAAACCACACCTGGCCAGGCACCATCCATCAGTGCGCCTGCGACGATGACGGTGCACAAGGGGCAGGAGACAGTCAACTTCCGGCTTGGCGTTACGGCTAGCGACCCAGAAGATGGCGATTTGACTAATGCGATTGGCTATACGACCACGCTTGATAAGAACACGCCAGGCACGTATAGCGTTACTTACTCGGTAACAGACAGTGCGGGCCACACCGTCTCGGTCACGCGTGAAATCACAGTGATCAACGATAAGCCTTCTATCGTGTTCCTAAACGATAATCCGGTTGAGGTTGGCACGACCTTTGATGCCTTGAAAGATGTTAGCGCTGATGACTATCAAGACGGCGATTTGACAGGCAAGGTCACCGCTGATGGTAAGGTTGATACGACGACTCCTGGTCAGTATGAACTGACCTACTCTGTAACAGACAGCGACGGGCAGACGGTCACCAAGCAACGCACAGTCACGGTATACGCTGACAAGCCAACCATTGACACTACCGACCAGAACACGAGCGTAGCAATCAACACTAACTTTGATGCCCTTCAGGACGTCAAAGCAACCAGCAAGTATGGCGAAGCTGACCTCAAGGTTGACGGCAGCGTCGATACCAGCAAGCCTGGCGAAAATAAGCTGACCTACACGGCAACTGATAAATTCGGCCAGACAACGCCGAAGACCGTGACCATCAACGTTACCGCCGACAAGCCAAGCTTGGATGTTTCTGGCGTGGCTACATCGCTTAAAGTAAGCGATCAGTTCGATGCAATGGCTAGTGTGACGGCAACAAGCCCTTACGGCGAAGCTAAGGTCACGGTAGATGGCAGCGTTGATACTAGTACCCCAGGCGAATACAAACTGACCTACACTGCTACCGACAAGTTTGGCCAGACTACTACCAAAGACGTCACAGTGACGGTTGTTGCGGATGAAAGTGCTGCACCAGCACAGAAGGGATAAGCATGACAAAGATGATGAATGACATGACCGTGATGGGTCGTGTAATGCCGGAAACAAAGACTAATCAAAGCAATGAGCGGACATACGTGAATGGGTTCTTATTGAATGAACGGAGCTATGACACCGGCCGGGGTGAAGTCAACAAGGTACCTTTCACCTTGTCAGGTGAAGCGGCTGATCGGTTCCTGAAAGAGGCCGATCCTGGTGCCGTGATCGTCGTCAATGGCTACTTCCAAAGCAGTGAGTTCAAGCGCGATGACGGCAGCCAAGCCATCTCCTATCGTTTTCGGGGCTATGACTTCTACCGGGTCTATCAACCTGGCGAGGTTGGTAAGCCGCTGCAACAGGCCATTCAGCCTGAATTTGAGCAGCACCCTGATGCCCCAAAGCAGGAACCGGCACCAGAGCAGCAGCAAGCCCCACAACCACCAGTTCCACCGGTACAGCAAGCGCCTGAACCGCAGTCTAAGCAGCCAGCCCAGTCACCTTATCAAGGCTGGTAAAGGAGGTTCCTTATGGATAACGATTTAATCATGTTGGTTTCAGTAGAGGGCCAGAAAGTCGTTGGTGAGGAGGTTGCAACCGGCGACAGGCTGGTCGTTAAAGTCACCCCAGAGCGCGCAGAAGTCTTGAAGGACATCATGACGGAAGCGGGGACGGAAGAAGACACTCAGTACGATGAAGACGGGCCGGAGGGACAAGATGCCGTTGAACCCGAAAGCCCTGCTTATCTAACGCGGGAGGGATTTTTGACGGAGGTGATTAGCTAATGCCTGCAAAAAAGAGTTACACCCGCAAGACGAAAGAGCAGATCCAGGCTGAGGTTAAGAAGGTTGTCGAAGATGCTTTGCCAAAGATCCGTCTACAATCAACGACTCCTGAAGAACGCAAGGCTTTTCTGGACTTCATGGCTACCGGCTACCGGTATTCAACACGCAACATGGCGCTTATTCAATCCCAGTACCAGGGCGCGCACCTGGTAGGGTCTTTTCAATTTTGGAAAGATAAAGGCTTTTCGGTACAAAAAGGTGAACACGCCATCAAAATTCTGGTGCCTCACGAGTTCAAAATCTATCGAGATCCGGCAACTGACAAGTATCTGACCTACGATAAGCTCACCCCAACGTTAAAGGCGCAATTAAAGACTGATCCTAATTCGGTCAAAACACTGAAAAGTCAATACTTTAACCTGGGTAACGTGTTTGACGTTCTTCAAACCAACGCAAAGCCTGAAGATTATCCTCAGCTATACCCGAACAAGCCGTTTGAGTTTGATAACCCTGACCCGGAGGGAACTAAAAAAGCTATTTCCTTGATCAAAGGGATTGCCGAAAAAGAGGGCGTGGCTGTGACTAGTCCTGAGACGACTGGTTTTCCTACGTTTCAGCTTGGCGCGGCCAAAGGTGCGGCAATCAGCACAGAGGGAAGCCCTAAGGAAATCGTGATGAAGAAAGGCCTGTCTGACACTGAGTATGCGGCAACGCTCATTCATGAATTAGCTCACGTCAAGATGCACAATACCAAGCACGCATCCGCATCGAAGTTTTGGAATATGAATGATCCAGAATCAAGCAAGTATAGGGACATTAAGGAGTTTCAGGCGGAGATGACCAGCTATGTTGTTAGCAAGTCCTTGGGCATTGATACCACTGAGGAGTCAATGCCGTATATCGCAGGTTGGACGAAGAACCTTGAAGCAGTAGAGGGTACTGAAGAACAGCAGCAGGCCGCCATTCTAGGCGACGTGCAGCGGGTTTCAAAGAACATGATCGAAACAATACAAGACGGTCTTGCCCCGGAACAGGAGAAAAAAACCACCAAGCGAGCCAGTAAAGAAGCAGAGTTAGCTCGCGGTTAGGAGTTGAGGAAATGAAGGCAGTCAAAACAGTGGTGGCACTATCTAACGAGGCGTTCCAGCAGCGCTTGAATGATAGCGTTCTTGACCTGGAAAGTGCAGGAATGCCCGTTCTTGGCATCCAGGCCAATCAAGGCCTTTGGATCAAACAAGGGACAATCTTCTTTGAGGATAATCTATCTGAGGAACAACGCCAGTTGAGGTATGAAATGACGCACAGCAAGTTGTTGACCTGGTTTAATCTGGTAGTTGATTTGCTGCTGATCAGTGGCGCTGGCTGGCTATTGCTGAAGTTGTGGAACCGGCCACAGGTTCAAGTAGCCGTGTTAGTAGTGGTTGGATTGTTGGCTGCCGGAATTACTCTACTCGAGCTGCTTAACGCGGCGCTGGGATTCTCAGTGCGAGGGCTGGGAGTGTTTGCCCTGGCAATCGCCTTGGTGTACAAGGTGCTGGCTGGTTATCTATTGACCAACCTCTCTCCCGTTTTCGCGCTGCCGCTGGCAATCCTTCTAGTTTCAATCTTTGCGATTGGTGGGAAACCGGCGTTCAGCAAGTTAGAGATTTGGTTGCAGCACGTCGCGGTCGATCGAGGAGGTGACACGACGAAATGAATATTGACTATAAACAATGGAAAAGCCTTTTGTCGCGGCGTGATGTGATCGCCGGAACAGGGGCCTTTCTTTTATTGATTGCCTGGTGTTTTGGATGCCTGGCAAGCCATTTACTGGAATATCTGTTTACTAGCCTTTCAGCAACGATGAGCAGCTTCAATCAGGGGGGCACCGGGGCAGACTTGCCAGGGTTTGGATCCGTTTTTGCCTTTGGGCATTGGTTCTGGCCCTCCGCCACTTTACCGTATACCTGGGTGGTTTCGCTAACGGTGGCGATTTGGATGATTAAAGCGCCGAAACTGTTATATCAAATGCGCATTGCATATCGTGATATAAACCTTGGGTCAATGGGCACAGCAGCCTTTACGCCGCTCAAAGAGTTGGTGCAGCAGAGCGTTGCTGTTCCCTTGGATAATAGTGTGTATGAAGGATATTCTGGTGTGCCTCAAGTTCATATCACGCCGGTGGCAGCAACAGAGCTGGATTTACATGTTACACCGTCACGCGTGCCAGGTAAGAGCCTGGCTTTTGATGCCGTAGCGGCACGCCGTGAAAAACGGCAGCGGAAGCGCCACAATGGCCCCGTACCGGAACATGGTTATGACTTGATTGATACCAACAAGACCAACGCTGCGGTTGTTGCCGGTACACAATCAGGGAAGACACAGACCTTTACCTACCCAGTTCTTGACCTGATCATGCGGGCCAAAGAACAAGACTCTGTGATTGTCACTGACCTGAAGGGTGATATGGTCAAAAACACCAAGACCGAGTTTGAAAAACGTGGCTATGATGTCCGCGTATTCAACTTGGTCACGCCTGAGTATTCTATTGGCTATAACCCCCTATCATTGATCTGGAGCGCTTATGTAAAGGGCGACTACGATGAAGCACAGCTTTTATGCAACACGCTGAGCTATTCGCTTTTCCATAATCCGAACGCCAAAGATCCAATGTGGGAGGAAGCTTCTATTGCGCTCACCAATGCTTTAATCCTGGCAGTATGCCGGGTATGTAAAGTGAAGAACACTCCTGAACGAGTCACCATGTATACCGTTTCAGTTATGTTGAATGAACTTGGATCAAACCCGGATGAGCATGGCGATACCAAGATGGATAAGTTCTTCAGCAGCTTGGAAGTCAATGACCCCGCTAAGTTGCAGTACGGCACAATCACATTCTCACAAGGGATTACACGCGCAGGGATCTACACTGGCACGATGGCAAAACTCAAGAATTATACTTTCAGCGCTATCGGCAAGCTCACTGCTACCAATGACCTGAACCTGGTCGATATTGCTAACGGTAAGAAGCCAGTCGCTCTGTTTATTGTCTATCCAGACTACGACGACTCCAATTACTCACTCATTTCAACACTGATTAGTCAGATCTCCTACGTTCTATCAAAGACGGCGACACTATCAGCAACCTCAAGCCTTGACCGGCGAGTGAAATTCGTGCTCGAAGAAGTTGCCAACATTCCGACGATTGAAGGACTTAGCCGCTACATGAACGTTGGCTTGCAACGTGGGCTGATTTATTACCTCGTTTTTCAGTCGATTGCACAGCTCAAAGACAAGTATGGTGATCGCGGCGCCGAGGCACTTCTTTCAGCGTGTGGGAATAAGTACGATATTTTGGCCGACGGTAAAGAAGACGCTGAATACTTCTCGCACCTTTTAGGCAAGAAGACCATCATTGCGCCTAACCGCGCTGGCGATCCACTGAGCTTAGACAAGTCATACAGCGAGTCCGAACAGGCCCGCGATTTGATGACGCCAACTGAGCTAAGCCAGCTCAAGGAAGGCGAGTGGGTACTCATTCGTGGCAAACAGCGGCGTGATTTACACGCACGCGAGATTAGCGCAACGCCTATTTATGCCAATCGCAAGGACAATAGTCAAATGCTTTACCAGTATCAGTATCTGGCAAACTTTGATCATCCGCAGACCTTTGAATCGCTCAATGGCGATAAGCAGGCAACACACGCAAACACTAGTCTGCATGATCTTACTATCTCCCAGGAGGAATTTACAAAGACCGCAAAACAGCCGCTAAATCTTGACGAGCTAAAAAAGAATGAACCAACCCGATTTGAGGCACACACCAGCGACAATGTTGTCTCTAAATACCAGAAGGATGACCAGGGTAATGTGACGGTGACCCAGCAGGAAAGCGAATTTGTTAAAGCGGCAAAGAAAGCTGCGGCCGAGCAGAAGGCCGCTGATGATCCGCTCAGTGCTCAGCACGAGAATGATCAACCGCTAGCGCAAGACTTCACGGATATAATCAGCCGCGACACTACGCCGTTTAGCAAGGCCCTGGGCGTAGCTCAGCAGAACTTGGTTCTAAGCACAGTAGAGAAGCTGCTTGATAGTGAAGACAAGGCGGCCTTCTACCGTGGGGACACCGTCGGCAATATGCAAGCGTTTCTGATGCAACACCGCGCGGATCAACCGGAGTTGTATAAGGCGCTGCGAAAGATATTTAACCTAGAACAATTTGAAAAGAAGGAGGAAGCAGATGGGTGATCAACAGGTTATTCAAGTGCTACGAGCGTACAGTGACTACCTTCATGTTTCCAACCTGGTAAGTGATGGCCTAAGATACATCGGAAACTTGATTATCCTAGGACTTGCTTCACTCACGAACGTAGTCAGTGATAGCTTTCGCAGCATGTACAAGCTCCTAAATTTCTGGGAGTACAGTGGGGTTAAGAGCGTCCTGAGAACCTACAACGCTGCAATCTGGGCACTGGCGACGGTTGCCATTGCCTGGGCGGGGCTAATGTTCATACACAACAAACGAGTGGACTACCAAGAGAAGGGCAATAACTTCCTGGTAGCCCTTCTTTTGTTCTTAGGGACTACGTTCTTCATGACGCAAGCAACCAACATGGTCAACGCTGGGATTTCAAGTAAGTCTGTTGACTCACCAGTGGTGGTTTCGCTGTACAAGAGTTACATCACCGACGTTTACTCATTGGATGCAGTAGGGTGGAAGCATTCGGGCACCAAGGCCACGCTGCCAGGCGTCAATAAACAAAACTCCATCAATGATATGGGCGACGTTAAGCTGCTCAATATCAACGAGAAAGTAGACACGGGACACTGGTATGGTGGCTCCCAAGTTAGTTCTGCTGGTAACAGCATTCTGACACATCAACTTTCCAAGAACAGCAACGACAAGTGGGAATTGCACAACATGACCGGCATGTTCAAGTTCGACGATCATTACTACCGCTATTCCTGGTCGCCCTGGTATCTGTTCTTCAGTATTGGCTGTGTGTTGGCAGTGACGCTCATCACCATCTTCAAAGTCGTCAAAATCGAAATGGAGATTGGTTTCATTGGGCTGCTCACACAAGGTATCGCACTGACGGATATTGACTCAGGCAAGCGTAATCGGCAACTGATCACAAAGCTGCGTGACAGCTTTGTGGTGCTCTTTCTACTGGACGTTTTGATCCAGTTCTATTCGTTGTTCCTGGGGTATCTCAACCACGCTGGGCTAACGCCAGGCACTAAGATCCTCGCGATGATCGGCGCAGCGCTGTTTATCATAGACGGCCCTAACATCATCCAATCCATCTTTGGCATTGATGCTGGCGTTGCCTCAATGGCGCAATCTATGACCAACGTTATCCTCGGTGCGCGTGGTATTGGCGCGCTTGGGCGTGGCGCGGGCCGGGCTGCGAAAGGCGTAGCCAAGACAGCCGGTCACGTTGCTAAAGGCGGTCTTATCGCTGGAGCTGGGGCTGTTGGTGCTGGGGTGGGGCTTTTATCCAAGCCTAAGCTACCTTCTGCACCAGTGCCAGCAGCACCAGGTAAAGACGCTGCTGGCGGTAGTGAAGCACCTGAATTAGGTGCACAGCCTGGTGGTAGCGAAGATGCCCCAGAGATGCCAGCAAGTTCCGGCGGTGCAGCTACGCCAGTGGCTTCTGGAAATGGCCAGCAACAGGGTGCTATGGCTTACCGTTCACCATTAGCGGGCGGTGGTAAGGGCATTGACACTAAACCTGGCTCTGCTTCGGCAGCAGCTTTACAAGCACTAAAGAATGGCTCTGGGACTGCTCCTGTTCTACCTGGAAGGGGCGATGGACTCAAGGCTCCTAAAGTGTCGGCAGCGTCGATGCCTGGGGCAGCAGGTGAACAAGCACGCAGCGCGATGGCGGCACTGCAACACGATCAGCCACAGGCTAAATTACAACAAACCTTGGGCCAACGTGCCCAGGCTAAACTCATGGCGTCGCCGACTGTACAAACAATGCACCGGGTATATCGACAAGGTGAAAATAGTGGGGCGCTCATGCGTGAGTCTGCCGACCGTATTACCAGCCATCCAGTAGGCCATGTGTTGGACGACAACCCTAAGATTGGCCCGAACATTAACGGAAAGGAGTAGAGGTGAATGTATCATCAGGTTCAGTTTTCTAAAAAAATCAACATTAAAAATCAGTACAGCAGTCGCCTTTCTATCACGGACTTCTTTGTGATTATCGCGGCTGGTGGGGTGCCCTGGCTGGCATTCTCCCATCTATTTCCGGCAGTGTTGCAACTTCTACCGGCGATTTTGGGTGCTGTCATTGCCTACATTTTAATTTCGCCATCTGGTATTCCCGAAAAGAAGACATATCGGGTGATTTGGTTAGTGATCAGAAAGCCACGCCGGATTTACCACAGTATCGACAATCCACGGTGGGTGCGGCTGTTTAAGGAGGATGACAGGCATGGCATTTGATGCGGTATCAGTACGCAAGCAAAAAAGAGAAAAGCAATCTGCGGCCCTTGCGGACAAGAAGACAAAGGTGACTGCTATCTTTCCTGTGACTGGGATCACCGAGAAGGGCTATCTCACTCTGCGGTCTGGCATTGCGGATTACTATGCCGAGGTGTTCAAACCGAAAAAATATGACCTTGATAGGCTGACACTTGAAGAAGCAGATCAGATTGAGTCTGGCTCCTGGGAGTTTATGCGGCAATATCCAGGGTCGGTCAAAGAAGTATTTCTCAACTTTCCAGAGTCCAACAAAGCTCAGCAGCATTACTTCCGTCACTTGATTGAAACGACTCGTGATCCATTCCGACTTGAGATGCTACAACGGGAACTGCTCAACATGCAGTACCTGGAGAGCCATTATCGTAAGCTCTCAAGTTGGATCTGGGTCTTTGGCGAGTCCGTGTCGGAGCTTGAGCGGCATATCGACGCCGCCATGCAATACAGCAGCATCTACGGTTTCGAACCGACAACCACGGTAGAGAAACAAACCATGCTGCATCTAATGAATAATCCGGGGGTGATTGCTCTTGAAGAAGAATAAGAAACTAGACGACACGTTTGTCTATAACATCCAGCCGCAGGGCGGCATTGATACGCGCAATGAGTATTACACCCGGCTGGGCAACGTTTATCTGGTAAGTGTGCATGTCTATGAAATTCCAGATACGTTTACTGATTTTTGGCTGAAGGAGATTACCAGTATCAATGGCGTGACTGTGACCGTTGATTATTTCACCAATCAAAACATCAACTACAAGCGGCGGATTGAAGGATCGGTTACTGAGCTTGAGGTGCAGCGTAACCATGCTAACACCACGACTGAGCGCGATTTGATTGACCAGGAACTAGACCCGCTGCGTGACCTGAGTATCGCTCTTAACAAGCAAGGCGAGGTGATCAAGCAGGTTCATATCCGCGTTTATGTCTATGCCAGCAGCCTTGAAGAATTGAATACTAAGGTGAACCGTGTGATCGGACGCCTTGACAGCAGCGCTTACCAGGGCGCTGTTTTCTTGGATGAGAACGCCGACGAGTATCAATCCATGTTCTTGCCAATCACGGCTCAGCGGCAGCTTCGCAGCCACCGCGAGGGCTTGCCTTTAAGCGGGCAAGTTATGGGCCTGGGCTTTGCCCACAACCAAACAAGCCTGGCTGACCCTTATGGCTCGTACTTTGGCTATACACCGACGGGTGGCACTGTTTACTGGGATATGTTCCGCGTCACGCAGCAGCGCACGTATTACAACACGTTCCTGAGTGGCGACCTGGGTTCTGGTAAATCCACGTCGATTAAAAAAATGCTCTGGGAGCGAGCTATTCGTGGCGATATGGTACGTGTGTTTGACCGCTCTGGGGAGTTCGCGGATTTGGTTCATCGTTTCCGGGGCACTGTAATCAACCTTGATGGGAGCCAGGGCATGATTAATATGTTCCAGGTCTATCCAACCGCCGTTGATGAAAAGACGGCTGACGTCGACGTGACGGCTTCCTACCGTGCTCACATTGGGAACCTTTCAATCAAGTATCGGTTGGTTGATAGTGATGCTGACGCCCGGACGGCAAGCGTATTTGGGACGTTGTGTGACCAATACTACAAGTCTAACGGCTACCTGGATAAGGGCGCAGCTCCTATTACCAGCCTTGTCAGCGAAGACTACCCTACGCTGAGCGACATTGTGGCCTACATTGAGGAGCGTCGACGCGAAGAACCAGATGACCAGATGGCGAAGTATTACAACACCATTCTATTGACGCTTCGCCGCCTAGCGACGATGTATGGGCAGCTCTTTGATGGGCATTCCTCCTTACCGCCACTTCAGGATGTTCAGTTGGTGTCCTATCAACTAGATACGATTGACCAGATGGAAGAAGGCATCCAGGACTTAGCCATCTACAACGCGATCATGGACTCATACAACAACTGCATGGCGGTTGGCCGGCGCGAGAAGAAGGCTTACGATCACCGTGAGAAATCACTGGATGACGTGCAGCACTGGCTCATCATCGTTGATGAATGCCACACGATTTTGAACACCGACAAGGCATTTGCGGCCGACTTCTTCGTCAAGCTGATGTCTGAAGATCGTAAGATGTTTGGCGCTATCGTACTAGCAACGCAGCGGCTTGAGCGAATGTTTCCAAATGGGAGCAACGTTTCCGATCGTGATATGGTCAAGGCCGTTAATTCACTCAATCAGATCTACTCGCTGTGCCAGTATAAGGTGCTGCTGAAGCACGATATTTCTACCATCCAAACCGCAAAGAGCCCTGGCATTTTGCGCCGCTTATTCGGCGGCATTATGACTGAGCAGGACTTCGCAACTATTCCAAACTTCGACAAAGGCGAATGCTATTTGCTCACGGGGCCTAGCAAGCTGCACATGCAGTTCCAAGTCACTGACGATGAATTGAGGGTCTTTGCGGGGGGTGCTTGATATGGAGCAAGCCACAGCCATGAGGCGTGTCTGGATCGGGTGGCTCAGGCGTAAGTGGCTCGTGCCGCTCGTTCTCGCCGTCTCCGCACTGTTCCTTGGGCTTACGCTGATGCTTGGCGTCCTCACCTCAGTTGATGCGTACTTGGGACAGGAGGAAAGCAACGTTTCTGCTGACGCTGGTTCCGGTGGGCTACTCACTAATATGGTCTTCAACGCAGCCGTCTTTCACGCTGCCTGGGTCAAAAACTACGGGCGTGGGGTTCTTGCTGATAAGGAACAGTACACCATTGCGGCCGCACAAAAGGCTGGCGTTAATCCGGCTATCTTTGCTGCTATCATGGCAAACGAGTCTGGGTGGGGCACGAGTCATGCTGTGCGATATGACAACAATCCAAGCGGGCAAATGCGTGGCAGTCACGTCATGCACTTTAGCAGTCTTGAAAAGGGAATTGACGTTACCGCCGAAACGCTGCACAACCTTGTTGTGGTACGTGGGTTAAGCACGCTACCTGCTTTGCAAACAGCATACGCTCCAATCGGTGCCGACAATGACCCAACGAACATGAACTCAGGGTGGATAGCAAACGTCGTATCTATTGCCAAGATGTTTATGACCAAAGAGGACGCAAAGTCACTGTTTGAAGGTAAAGGTAGTAATGCCAACGTCAGTATCATGGGCGATAAGATGAGCTACTTTGACAAGGTTTATAGTGCTGCTAAAGCACAGCTTGGTAAACCCTATGTCTTTGGTGCAAATGTTTCGGGTTCTAATCCGCCTGGTTTTGATTGCAGCGGCCTAACTCAATGGGCGATGCGTAAGGCCGGGATTTCACTACCAAGAACGGCTCAGCAGCAGTATGATGCCACCAAGCGGATTAGCAAGAGTGAGGTTAAAGCAGGCGATCTAGTCTTCTTCCAGGGCACGTATGCTGGACCACGCATAACGCATGTGGCGATTGTGCTTTCTGGTACACGGATGATCAATGCCGCAGGTAAAGACGTCAACATCGCCACCTACACGTCATCTTATTGGCAGTCACACTTCGCTGGTTTTGGCAGAATAAAGTAACGGAGGATGTAAATATGGTAAGTAAGAAAGTATTGGCAGGCATTACGGCCTGGGCCGTTCTCGCTACGGGTGCGGCGGGCGTTGGTTGGTATCAAGCCAACCAGTCAAAACCGGTTCCACAAACTAGCGTAGTGGTTAAGAAACAAACAAAAGGAACATCAAACAGCAGCAGCTCCGGTGCAGACACAGCTACTAATCTAGCCAATCAAACCGACGCAAAAGAGTTCTCGGCGCTAAAAGAAAATGACGCCAAGCTCTCAAAACGTGCCAAAGAGTTTGTCACCTTAAACACTGAATACTATGACAATGCGCAGAAGAAACACGATGATATTGAGGCGATTGCGACAAAGAAGATTGCGGATGATCTCGTTGTCGTTCCAACAGGTGGCATGGCCGCAGACAACTACAAATGGAGCACAACCTGGTACACAAAGGATGTACAAATTCAGCCCGCTAATGGCGCAAATCGACAAGTAACCGTGCGGGTTGTCTTTGATCTCAGTGGCGCTGGCAACACTAACCCACAGAAGCAAGACATCATCTACCGACTTAACTTCAAGGATAATCAGATCACCGAATGGAGTGAATACGTGTACGCACAAATGGAACCTGGTGTACCTCTGAACCAACAATAGAAGGGAGGCAATGCTTTGAGTGCCTTTAGTTCATCAATCACAATGCGATCCAAAAACCGGGCAGAAAAAAAGTTCATTTACCTCCTGGTTGGGATCATTACAGTTGTCGCCGCTGCATTTGCAGTGGCCTTTTTATTTCCAAAAAACAGCACAGTAGATGGCGTCAAAATGGATCAGTCTTTCATGCAAGGGGACAACCAATTTAGCTTTGCGGGTGCATCAAAATATGCAAACGAGACCACCTACCAGTTGAATTTCTACGTTAAGGATAATCAGATCAACCCGTTGGAACCTATCACCGCTAACGTGCGCACCAGAAGCTCAGGCAATGGTCAAGCGTTGCCTTCAAAGTTCGTACAAGTGAGCGAAGACTTCTACACTTTGATTGTTAAACATGTGCCCGAAAAGCAGGCTGCTTTGTTCGTCAGCATCGGCACTAAGAAGCAACTCAATGGTGGCATTTCAATGTCATCATCACAGCCAGTTAGCATCACAAAAGCAACAAGTTCTCACGAAAACGTGACGCCAAGTGACCACCAACTTGAACGTGAATACTTCAAATACATGGTTCATTTCTATGGCAAACGTCTCACGGCCTATCGTAAAAAAGTGAAGACGGCAGACAAGAACATTGTCACTTTGCAGGCCACTTTGAAGAAGCAGGAAGGATCACTTAACGTACAAACTGGATCACAAAAGACGGCAACAAAACAGAAAATTGCCGACACAAAAAGCTCTTTGAAGACGCAACAAACGGCACGAAAAAATGCCAAAGCATCAATCAAAACAGCTACCGTTGCCCGGCAGAAATACCAAAAGCAGTTGGAATAGTAGGGGTATCAAAAACCACATTATTGATACCATCAGCCAGAATCGGTCTTTTTTCGTGCCCGAAGAGGGGTAGCAAAACACCCGAAAACAGGTATCAATAGCCCTACTTCTGGCCCCACGACAAATCAACCCGCACTGCGGGTTTCACCACTTGTGGGGACGGATTTCCCTTATGCTCTTTCAAATGGCTTGGGCTTTTCGCCCCAGCCAGAACTTTGAACCGCCCCGCCGCAAGCGGCAGTAGAAAACAGGAGGCGATTACGATGGCAAACGAGGTCAAAATACGCCAGGTGCCCAAAGCGGATCTATCAATCATTGACACCTTAGCAAATGAAAAAGGCATTTCCAGAGAACAATATTTACGCCAGCTAATTCATTCTCACGCGACCAACTATTACGTCAACGAGGAAAGAAATAGCCTGGCTGAAATGCTCACCAAAAATGAAAAAGTGCTTGAGGAGGCGACCATTGCTCTGAACAGCTTTGTGTCACTCCTTAGAGAAAAGTAGGAGGCCAGAATGAAAAAGGAACGACATTTCATTTACCTGGAAGATGCTACTCCCGGCAAGCTGAATTGGGCTTGGATTGATCAATTTCAATGCAACCGTAATCTGAGAAGCCGGGGGGAAGCGTTAGAAGAACTATTTCAAGAATATATGCTGATCAAAGAGCAGCTTGAGAAACAAAACTCTCTTGCAAAAGCCATCGCTGCTGAGATCAAGCCGCAGCTCGATCCAATTCGTATTCGGACTGGTTACGTTGATAAAAATGTACGTGTGCTCCTAAATCTTATCAACTCCTACATCATTATTAGCGGCATGGAAGATAGCATCCCAGTAACAGATGTGGTGGCAGAATCGGTAAGAAATACGCAGCAACAGGTGGCTGATCAAATCCACGCTTACCAGGTTGCACGCAAGGATAAATTGACTAGATCTACACCGGGTGATCGTGATGAGTAAGACGCCAGGGATTGTCACTGTAATGAAGTTTGTTTCCCCCGGCGACAAAAAATTTTCCGGGTATGTCAATTACATGGACCGACCGGAAGCAATGAGGAGTGAACACTTCAAGGACTGGAATGCGAACAGGTTTGATGGCTATAACCATTACATGGAAAACCCCGAAAAGAGTGACGGACTGTTCACTGCTGCAAAAGACAGTCTGACGCAAGAAGAAAGAACTGAGTTGAAGGGACAGTTTGCCATGGCCCAGAACAACGGATCTTTGATGTGGCAAACAGTCGTCAGTTTTGATAACCGATTTCTGGCGGATCATGGCCTTTATGATCTTCGCACTAAGCAGCTTGACCAGGAAAAACTTCAACAGTCAATTCGCAACGGAATGAGCGGTCTTCTAATTAACGAGGGACTTTCTAACACGGCAATCTGGTCTGCATCCATCCATCTCAATACGGACAACATCCATGTTCATATCGCCTTTGTTGAACCAGAGCCTACTCGCCACATGTTCTCGCTTAGTGATCCAGATGGTGGTTCCCATGAGGAAGCCAGGGGAATGCTCAAGCCAGCTACAATCTCTGCATTTAAGTCTTCCATTGCTAATGAACTAGTCAATCGCGATCAGTCGCTTGCCAGACTTTCTAGTCTGATCAGAAATGAGTTGCCGCAGCACGATTATGATTGGAGCAAACTGCCAGACTTTGACTTGCTGCAACTATACAAAGACATCTATAAGGCGCTTCCCGACGATAAGCGTATGTGGAAGTACAACATGAACGCTTTGCATGAGGTACGCCCGATGCTTGACGCTTTTAGTTCAAAATACATGCAGCGTTACCACCCTGGCGAGCTGCAAGAATTTGACCAGGCGCTGAAATCTGAGACTGATTTTCGAGAAGTACTATACGGCAGTGGACAGGATGGTAAGGAAGCAGGACGGGCTAAAGACTATGAGCACAACAAGTACAAAGAGCTGTATGCCAGAATGGGTAATTCAATTCTAAAAGAGATGCGTGAGGCCGATGATGCGGTGTATAGAAAGGAACATCCGAACGGCTCCTCTTATCACAAGGCACAAGGAAGACATCCTACCCAGGGAATTATGGGAGCAGTATCTTCAATTAAGCGAGCCTTGGCTGGCGACGTACAAGCACACAGACAGGCACAACGAGAATACGATCGAATGCAGGAAGAAAAGGAAGCTGACCATCAACGTCAGCAAGGCCCCGGTTATGAGCGGGGGTGGTAGTCGTAGCTAACAAGCTACGGCTTTTTTGTACCCAAGGAGGGATATTAATGGCAACAGATACAAGCACAAAAGTAGAGGCTACGTTTGCTCCAGAAGTGCCAAGCCCGGCTAAGGGTAACTTCGACGAACTTGCGGCCAAGAGCGCAGTCGCTCGTGCCTGGTGGCAAGAACAATTCAGTAGACACCCAGGGCAATCACTGGTGATTACGCGCGTCGATGCGAACGGAGAAACTCATCTCTATGCAATACTAACCAAAAGCTCAAGAGACGGTGTCGATTGGCAGCTAACCAATTTCCGCAGCGACGGTGAACCACAAAGCCACATGGATTTTAGCGAGGAAGAACTGAAACGGTGGGACACACGCCTGGTCTCAGAGTTGCCCGCCTCACGTCCCGACTCACACTACCATGCTGGTTGGGCAAACGAGATGGTAGTAGACAAGCAAAAGCCTGAGGCGAAAAAGTCAAGCCTCACAACGGAGATGATTAGCCACGCTAAAGCAGTTTCAATTCTTGACGTTGCAGCTAAAAACGGCATCAACCTGGTACACGACGGCGGCGACTATTGGTCATGGGATCTGCACGATTCGCTGAAGGTCAACACACGAAAAAATATGTTCACTTGGAACAGTCGCCAGATTAGCGGAACAACTATCGACTTCATGATGAAGGTGGTGGGCGTGGATAATTTCCGCAAGGCAGTAACAGCATTGAATGACAGTAGCCTATCAACTACGAAGGTAACAGCGGAGGAACGCCAGCCGTTTGAGTATGACATCCAGAACTCTAAAGACTTCAGCCGTGCGCGAGATTACCTGACGCTGGCCCGTGGGTTGAACCCTTCAATCATTGATCAGTTGCATCAACGCGGGTTTATCCAACAGGACAACAAAGGCAATGCCATCTTTGTTTGGGCGCGTGATGGTGAGCGTGTTGGTGCTTCTATCCAGGGTACGACCATCGACAAACAACACAACGGGCCGCGCGGTACGTTCAAGCAGATTGCCAAAAACTCAGAGCAAGATTATGGGTTCAATTTCACGATTGGGCATCCAAAGCAGTTATACGTTTTTGAGTCGCCGATTGACGCTTTGTCTTATCTGAGCTTGCATCCACAAACCAAGGACACCATGTTCTTTGCTATGGATGGCCTCAAGCCGCAGTCAGTAATCAAGGCTATGGTCTACTATCATACACGCACTGGTAACGCGCCTGAACGCGTTGGCTTTGGCGTCGATAATGACCCAGCAGGCCACCGCTTCTTCGATGAGATGGTCAATAAACACAGTTTTGAGAATGCCGAAACAGGCGAAGCCTTGCCTTACGGCCACTTCATGGTTGACGACCTGGCTATCCCTAACGAGCGTCTTAGGATCTTGCAGCAACAAGCTGCGGCGGCTAATGTACCGTGGGAACCGTTGGCAGCTTTAGATAAGGTTGAAACTAACTTCCATGACGATAAGGAGGTTAATAACTGGTTTGGGCTGAAGGGTGGCTTTACTCACAGCGATGGCAGCGCGCCTGGCAGCCAATATGAAATGCGTGCCGGTCAACTCGCTAGTCTGATGGGCGAGCTAACTGACCAGAGCGGACTCGACTATCAAGCACTGGTTAAACGCCTTGACCCGACACTCGATCCAACAATGCAGCAAGCAGTTATTGGCAAGCTGCGAGCCTATACCGCCCAGTACGAGAATGGCGGGGTCAAGCCCGTGCAGTATCAAATTAAGGACTGGAACGACCGACTGAAGCAGGTGCAAAACGAGAGTGGGTTTCCAGCCCGCTTAATTGATCGCATTTATGCTAACAAGTCGCAAGAAGAAGGGCTGAAGGTGATCCAAGAGCGTGACCAGGATGGGCGTGATCGTCTTAAAGCAGTCCAAGCTAACCAGCTCAATAAAGGACTCTTTGAAGCCGACTCGCCGCAGGAAATGGCCTATCTGATCAAAACCTACGGATACAGCGCCGTTGATAAAGAAGACGAGCGGAAATACCAGCGCGCTGAGGGTGTGGAGCACGCAGCATCACAGAAGCAGGAACCAAACCTGGTGCGACAAGCCATGCAAGCCGCCGCCCAGGTCGAAAGATAAGGGGGCTGTCTTGTGAATTTCAAGCATCTAGGACGCCTGGTTGCCCTTGCAACCCTGATGGTTACACTCGCCGGGTGCAAAGCAGTGGGCCAGCTATCCGGCTTGCTTCCGGGAGCAACCACCGAAAACTCCAAAGTGGACACGGCACTTATCAACACTCACTTCAGTATCAACAAATACCCACAGAACTACATGACGGTAGACAATAACAAGCCCGTGTTTAAAGGGGCATTTGCCCGCACGGTCAGTCGCAATTTGAAGGATCCAAGCTACGTTTCAGCATCGACGGATTATAGCGTCCTGGATCGCGCGGGCCGCACTCAAGGCGTGACCGCGATTGTCACTTATCCGTCAATGATGTTTCATAGCAGCAGCGTGGTGAAGCGGCCCGCTTTCCCTTCAGAAACGCGAGTTTCAGGCAAGTACCTCAACGCTAAATTTGTGCTCAACCACAACGCAGGCGAAAAGTCCTGGCAGGGCGGGCGTAACAACAATCACATTGTGCAGCTTACAGGCTATCGGGGCTATCTCTACAACAAGTCGCACCTGGTCGCCTGGTCACTAAATGGCGATATGCAAACTCACAACGTTATTCTGGGTACGCGCGCACAAAATGTTGGCACCAATGACCTGAGTAACCCCGGCGGCATGGCCTATCCTGAAACACTAACGCGCAACTATCTCCAAGCACATCAGGATGAAGCAGTGGCTTACCAGGCTATCCCTATATATAGTGGGTCAGAGCTTGTACCCCGTGGCGTGCACGTCATTGCTCAACCTCTCAAGAACCCGAACGCTTTACGTTTGAACGTCTGGGTCTTTAACCAGCAAGAGGGCGTAAAGCTCAATTTCAAGACCGGTCAATTCAGCCTGAACTAGGATACCTTCGTTTTCCCTATTGAATGTTTATGCGTGGTCTTTTCATTTGTCCCGCCGTCCGAAAGGGCGACGGGGCTATTTTTTTTGCCCATATTTAGGCGTTCAAGTGAGCAACTGTTCATTGGCTCGCGTTAAAACGTCTCAGAATTGCGTCTGACAGCACGGCATTATGGCGATACGAAATCCATGGGGTCTGCTGGCGGCGCGCGGCGGCTACCTATCGGGCTAGCTTGATGTAAGCAAAAACCGTCAAACGCCCGTGGCTCTAGGCATTTGGCGGATCAAGTAGTATAATGAACATAGCGGAAAAGTTAATGAGCGGTGGTATCTTCGGATTCGGGAGAAGGTGAGGCCTATGGGCGTAAGGCTCATACCCTTTAATTCCAACGAAAGGAGGTACGGGTTTGCTTGTGATTGGCGCTTTGGCGACAATCACGGCCTTCATCAGTGCGTTAGCTCTGCTTGTCCTCGCGGTTACGCGACTGGTCAATGCAGTGCGCAAGCTGATGAAAGCAACCGGCTTCGGCCGGAAAAAATGAGCAAACTAAAAGCCGCTTCGACTTTGACCGGGCGTCGCGGCTTTTAGTTTGTGATTGCTTGACCACCGTTCTTTAAACGGTATCCGCTGTGGAAGGGCACTCCTTATGGGGTGCCTTTTTGCACGGTTTCATTATAGCATGGAACCTCGGTTTAGTGAACCGATCGGATTTGACCACGCCTGGCCATAAGATGCCAGCGTGAACTACTCGGCCATCAATGACCGAGCTTCTGGGAACACCGCTGACTTACACATCCAGCACTAAGCTTTCTATGCAGAGGTTACGTCTATTGACCACGGCGCGTCCCGCGCCTTAATGTTTATTTCAGGTTGGTAGTTTGGTTTTCACCACCAAAATCATTGTACCTGCTGACGCAGGTATGGGTAATTCATCACGTCGTCAAGTAGGTTACCCAAACTCTCGTCTTCGCCGTTATAAGCCTTGGCTAGTTTTGCAAATGTCGCTATCTCCATTTTGATTACCTCCTACGCTACTTGATACGTGCCACGCGCCACGCGTTCAAAGTAACGCTCGTTCTGAACCACTTGGCGGGCTTTGGCCTGCCAGTTTGTGTTGCCTTTATTGAAACCATGCATGTGATACACAAAGAAAGCCGAAAGAAGCTAGGCCTATTCGGCTTTTCAGCGTATCAAGAAGTCGACCAATTGTTAGCGGCATAGGCTACAACCACTAAACACAGTCACTTTGATCTACGCTTAATTTCAACTTTGCACCAGAACCGAGCGTAGCCTGTGGCGATCTGAGATTTCAGATCGCCACGGCGGTCAGCACAGGTTGTCACGGAACCATCTCGCAACGCAAACACCATTGAGCCAAAACGATCTGCGAAATGAGTGATTTAGATTTGTCGAGTGTTTACTTTTTAGAGGGGGACCATTAAGTCATCGAGTTAAATTCAAATAGTACCAAGCATGGGCAACGCTTATGAATCAACGTGATCTGAAGCACCTCAGAGCAGAAATGATGCGCCATACGAGCTCAGAAAGTCCAGAAACGACTATGTTTTGCCTTTGCTTTGAAGAGTTAAAGTCTGCTTCCAGCCAACTGATACTAGAAAAACTATTTGATAAGCTGGCCACAAGTCAAGTCCTGCCTGAATCTTTTTTGGGAGGAGCTCGCGCAAAATATAGCGACTGCTGAGTTAACCGACGCTACAGCAGCATTCTTCAGTGGTGCCAGTCTGCACTTTGCTCAAAAATACGATTCAGGGCTCGTCGCTGCGTTGACGATGTTTCTAGTTCGTAAAGCGCATCGATCACTAGAAATAAACGAAGATATCGACACCTTGATTGGTTTTTGAAATTTCAGCATGGAGAGGACGGCTTCGACTATTTCGATCCATTTATCCTAGAAGACGAAAACGAAGCTCAGAACATTAAGCACGTGTAGAACACGTTGCTGTGTTCAATGTTCTTCCTAAGCGAATTTACCGTTGATCTTGCGTGTTAATGTGAATGATAAAGCTCGATAAAGGGAGTGATAGAGATGATGATTTGGAAATTCAGCGAACATTGGATAGTGATAGTGGTTGCTTTCCTAGATGCCTTTTTGCCTTACAGAGCGTGTTTTTAGCGTTCGGCGTTAGCAATTTTTTAACTGCTGCCACCGATAAAAATATAACGGCCTTCATTCTCACCGCTGAGGTTTCTATGATTAACCGCAATGAAGGAGGCGCACCTTCCCGTGTGAGTTGGATGCGCATCCGTTGTGTAACTGTTGACAAAGTTGTGAGGTTAACATTCCAAGATAATCGCCGTTGCTGTTCTAACGAGAGGGCCGCCTCATATTCCGCTGCCCAATTTGTTTTAAAGCATCGGCCGTTCAGGATGATAGACCACAATGGAACCCTCATCATAGCGATTGCGGGTAAACGAATACTCAAACGGGGTCCCATCGGCCAGTGAAACAATTTGCTCGACTTCTAGCATCGGGGTATCCGAGGTGGCACTGAGGTAACGCCGATCATAGGCATTGGGCTGCGCCGCCCGAATGATGCGGTAGGCGGCGCCAATTGTTTCACCTAGGTCTTCGCGCATATAGCGATAAATTGAATGTTTCAACACGCCTTGATTGAGACCCGGTACAACTTTCACCGGCATGATGGAGTGCTCCATTTTCCAAGGAACGTCATCCACAATGCGCAAGCGGTAAAAGTCGTAGACCGCATCTGAGAAGGCGAGGTTAAGGTTCTCTTGCTCTTTGGGTTGCGGCAACCGCACGTCATATTCAATCACATCGCTAGTGACGGTGTGGCCTCGCATCAACTCAGTCGTGCCAACATACTGGTCGATGGTGAAATCAAACTTAGACAGCAGATTAATGTTCTGTTTGACGTAAGTGCCTGAGCCTTGCTTGCTGTAAATCAATCCTTCGTTAATTAACAAATCCAAAGCTTTTTGAATCGTGACGCGACTGGTCTTGAAAATCACTGCGAGTGAAATTTGAGCAGGTAAAGGGACCTCACTGGTATATTCGCCCTTCAAGATCTTAGATTTCAGCTGCTTTGCGATATCAACATATTTTTCCACTTGTCTACCCTCTTAGAAAGCGCTGCCATCGGGACTTGAAGCTCTTTCTGAAAATTTGAATAGTCAGATATACCTATTTGCCTTTGCCAAAGATGTATCCAGCGTCTATATTGCATCATGGAGGTGGGACATGACAACGCTAAATCAAGATTTTTTGTGGGGCAATTCAACCTCAAGTATGCAAACTGAAGGCGCTTGGAACGTTGATGGTAAAGGTCCGTCAGTCTATGACATTAAGGAGGCTGGGGAACACAGCACGGATTGGAAAGTGGCAATCGACGAGTATCATCGCTATCCCGAGGATGTTGAGTGGATGGCGAAAATGAACATGAATTGTTACCGGTTTCAGATTTCCTGGAGTCGGGTGTGTCCGGAAGGTGATGGGGCCTTCAACGAAGCGGGAATCGCTTTTTATGACCGATTGATCGATGAGCTTTTGGCGCATGGCATTGAACCGATGATATGTCTGTATCACTTCGATATGCCGCTGAGTCTGGCCAAACGTTACAACGGGTTTGTCTCCCGTGAAGCCATGGCAGCTTTTGTCCGCTACGGCAAGGAAATGTTAAAGCGCTTTGCTGGCAAGGTCAAATACTGGATTACGTTTAACGAACACAATTGTTTTACTTATAATCCTGGCCTCGACAGCGGGGGCAACCTGACAGCTCCCCGCGACATTCACACGCTTTATGCACTGAGTCATCATACCTTGCTTGCTCACGCGAAGTTAACGGCGTTTATTCGTAGCCATTATCCTGATTTGAAAATTGGCGGCATGTTAGCTTACGCAGAAATTTATCCGGCCTCTTCGGATCCCGAAGATGTTGAAGCAACGCGGCGCATCGATGAATTTGTGAACAACAATTATCTTGATGTCTTTGCTCATGGTCACTATTCACCGGAAGTGCTGCACTTCATGGCAGAAGCAGATTTGATGAGCTTGATTGAGCCAGGAGATCTTGAAACCTTGGCTCAGACAACGAGTGATTTTATCGCCTTCAGCTACTACGCCTCCTCCGCTATTGACCACACGAAAATTGACCAACAGGCGCCGGTCAATTGGTGGTTTGAACAAGGCACCGTGCCTAACCCCCATTTGGTTTCAAGCGAGTGGGGCTGGCAAATTGATCCAACCGGGTTCAAGAACGCTTTAACCAAGATTTGGAATCAGACGGGTTTACCTGTTTTTCCCATAGAAAATGGTCTGGGCGTGCGCGAACAATGGGATGGTGAACATCCCATCGATGATACTTATCGCATCAATTATCATCGTGATCACATTCAGGCGCTTAAAGCGGCAGTGCGTGATTACGGGGTGCCAGTCTTGGGTTATCTAGGCTGGGGGTTAATCGATATTCCAAGTTCCAAAGGCGATATCGATAAGCGCTACGGCGCGGTCTATGTCAATCGCACCAACCACGAATTGTGCGATTTACGCCGCATTCCCAAGCGCAGCTTTGAATGGTTCCAAAAAGCATTTGGCTCTAATGGTGAGGATTTAAGTTGATGAATTCTTTATAGGATTGGAGTGAAAAAAATGGAAGAATCTAAGAGTCGTAAATTCTTAGATAAGTTCTCGGAGGTGGCCGGCCGTATTGGTAACCAGGTTCACCTCAGGTCATTACGTGATGCGTTTGCCACCATCATGCCATTATTCATCCTGGCAGGGCTGGGAACGTTGATCAATAACGTGGTGTTCCCTTGGATTGCCAAAGGTGAGACGTTGGCTCACCTCCAAGTGTGGGGGACGCTGATTGCCAACGGGACATTGAATATTGCCGGCTTAATGTTGGCTCCGGTCGTGGGGTTCATTCTCGCGCGGAATAAAGGCTATCGTAACCCCTTGACTGCAGCGGTCATTTCACTGGCCAGTTTGATTGTGATGATGCCAATCACCACCCAGATGACACCAGCAGGCAAAACGGCAGCCATCAACGTTACTGGCGGTTTAAGTTTTGCTAACTTGGGCACCACGGGGATGTTTGCTGGGATTATCATCGGCCTGTTGGCAACCGAAGTCTTCATTCGGCTAAGCAACATCAAGCGGCTGCAGATTAACTTGGGCGACCAAATTCCGCCGGCCGTTGGTGATTCATTTAATTCCCTCAATTTTCAAGTCAAGTGCAACGATGATAACGAATTCTTGATAGTGGTCTAGGCTGTTACGCCATGCATCGGTA